>CAYOJD010000132.1:0-7601 GCA_964404205.1 uncultured Prolixibacteraceae bacterium | reverse complement strand
GTGGAAGGACGTAAAATACTGAAAGTAGCCCCCGAGGGACTCACACTGCTAGCCCGCGAAGGGTTTGCCGATGTTTCGTTCTTTCTTCGTTCGGCCCATCTCGAAAAATTGTCGAATATCCTAAAAGATCCCGAAGCCAGCGACAACGATATTTTTGTAGCCCACACCATGCTGCTGAATCAGGTAGTGGCGGCCGAAGGCGAACTCCCCACCTGTCAGGATACCGGGACAGCCATCGTAATTGGCAAAAAGGGCGAAAACGTATGGACCGGTGCCGACGATGCCGAATACCTCTCGAAAGGCATATACGAAACCTACCACGACCGGAACTTACGCTACTCGCAGGTAGTCCCCTTCACCATGACCGAAGAGAAAAACACCGGCACCAACCTTCCGGCCCAAATCGACCTCTATACCACAGAAGGCAACAGTTACGAATTTCTCTTGATGACCAAAGGGGGCGGATCAGGCAACAAGACCTACCTCTATCAGCAAACCAAATCGCTGCTAAACGAAGAGAACCTGACCAAATTTATCAAAGAGAAGATTAAAGACCTCGGCACATCGGCCTGCCCGCCCTATCACCTCGCAATTGTGATTGGCGGCACATCGGCCGAAGCTACACTGGCAACCGTAAAAAAGGCATCCGCAGGCTATCTCGACCATTTGCCCACTCACGGCAACGAAAGCGGTCAAGCGTTCCGCGACCTTGAATGGGAAGAGAAAGTATTGAAAATCTGTCAGGAAAGCGGCATCGGCGCCCAGTTCGGCGGCAAATATTTTGTCCACGACGTAAGGGTTATCCGTCTGCCGCGTCACGCCGCATCGTGCCCGGTGGGCATTGGCGTAAGCTGTAGTGCCGACCGTAACATCAAAGCCAAAATCAACGAAGAGGGTATTTTCCTCGAAGTGCTCGAACGCAACCCCGAAAAATTCCTCCCGAAAGAGGCCCCGCACATGCAGCCATCGGTCGATATCGATCTCGACCGTCCGATGGAAGAGGTACTGAAAGAACTCTCGAAATACCCGGTAAAAACCCGCCTCAACCTGAAAGGCACCCTGATTGTAGCCCGCGACATTGCCCACGCCCAAATCAAAAAGATGATTGACGAAGGCCAGCCAATGCCCGACTATTTCAAAAAACACCCGGTATATTATGCCGGACCGGCCAAAACCCCGAAAGGGATGGCATCGGGCAGTTTCGGCCCCACCACCGCAGGCCGCATGGACGCTTATGTCGATCTTTTCCAGGAAATGGGCGGCTCACTTATTATGCTGGCCAAAGGCAACCGCTCGCAGGCGGTAACCGATGCCTGTAAAAAACATGGTGGTTTCTACCTTGGCTCTATTGGCGGACCAGCCGCTATTCTGGCCAAAAACAGCATTAAATCGGTCGAAGTGGTCGACTTCGAAGAGCTGGGCATGGAAGCTGTCCGCAAAATCTATGTCGAAGATTTCCCCGCCTTTATTATTGTCGACGACAAAGGCAACGATTTCTTCGCCGATATGAAGTAACCAACGCAAAGCCGCAACAAACAAAAAGGCTGCCTCCCGAAACGGAAGCAGCTTTTTTTTTGCCGTCAAACTGGCTTAACTTAAAACGGTCAACTGCCTCATTAAATAGAATCAGGGCTATATCAACTCCGTATCAACTCCTACCTTGAGGTGAGTATACGGTGAGTCGAAAGCAATTTTCACGGGCGATTCGCGAGCGTATCTGTCCTGTTGGTTAGTTCCTGCAAATCGCAACAGCCACTTCAAAGCTTTCCCAAACAGAAAGTGAAGCCGTGGGACAACTCCCAAAGCTTCCCCAAACAAAAAGTGGAGCCGTGGAACAACTCCCAAAGCCTCCCCAAACAAAAAGTGGAGCCGTGGAACAACTCCCAAAACCGCCCTAAACAAAAAGTGAAGCCGTGGGACAACTCCCAAAGCCGCCCTAAACAAAAAGTGGAGCCGTGGGACAACTCCCAAAGGGGCTCATGGGAAAAGTACAGTTTAACCGTTTAAAAATTAAATTGCCCTTTACGGCTTATGATGGCTAACAGCGATACCACCGGAACTGCCGCGAGCAGGGGCCCTTTTGCTATTGAAAAAAATGTCAGGTCGAACGAAATGGCACTAAAACCCAATTGTTTTCATCTAAGTTTGAGTTTGAGCAACAGACTGCCAACCCTTTATCGGGATAATTTCACCGAAGCAGGTAAAATGTAACCATGTCAATAGGTTTAGCTATTGTGATTTAAGAAATAATTATCTAATTTGCGACAAAGGGGTGAATTCCCCGGCATGAATAAAAAAAGAGTGCAGACTAAACGAACGACAACATGAAAAAAATGATCATTCTTGCGACCCTTCTGGTATTTTGGGGGCAACAACTATTTTCGCAAACATTGGTAGGAGTTTACAGTTCCGATTTCAACGAACTAACCATCTATCTCGATGGCAATAGTGTTACCGGAACCTATAAACATCTGAACGGAAGGATTGAAGCCACCCTGGAGGGGCGTACTATCACTGGGTGGTGGTACCAAAGCAATGGGAAAGGCAGATTTATCTTCGAATTCAGTTCCGATTTCTCCACGTTCAAGGGGAAATGGGGTTATAACGATGCTGCGCCCACGAGCCAGTGGAACGGCAACCGCATCAGCGGAAATTATATACCTCAGCAACGGATAACAATATCATCGCAGGGAACGGCAGAAGGTGTCTATTCGTCCGATTTTAATGAACTAACCATTATCCAAAACGGTGATATGGTAACCGGAACCTACAAACACCGCAACGGGCGTATCGAAGGAAGGTTAAATGGTCGCGCCCTTATCGGGACATGGGTTCAGGACAATGGCAAAGGAAGGTTTATCTTCGAATTCAATTCTGATTTTTCCGGATTCACCGGTAAATGGGGGTATAACGATGCCGACCCATCGAGCCAGTGGAATGGGAAACGGATAGGTGGGGCAACTACGGGAGCTGCGCCTGTGGTATCCCCCGAAAGCGGTAAAATGGATGGTATTTTTTCGAGCGATTTTAATGAGTTGACCATTACCCAAAACGGGAACAAGATAACCGGAACGTACAAACATCGTAATGGACGTATCGAAGGTACAGCAAGCGGACGCACTATCAGCGGAACATGGGCCCAGGACAACGGCAAAGGAACGTTTATTTTCGAATTTAATCCCGATTATTCCGGTTTTACCGGTAAATGGGGATATAACGATGCCGTACCGTCGAGTCAGTGGAACGGGAAACGAATAGGCGGAGGTGGTACTCCGCCTTTATCGCAATCCTCACCTAATTCCTCGCCTTCATCCGCACCAAAACCAGCCCAGCAATCAACACCTACCCCCCAACCAACCTCCACCCCGTTAAAAATAGAAGTAAGCAGCAATGCAACCGTAGCCGGTTCGTTACCTAAAGATGGAGTCGAACTCAATATCCCGGATGGTACTTTCGCCCAAAAGACCGGACTGCAAATCAAAGAGACAAACAATGTACCCGCTTTCGACAAACAACGTGCCTCGCAATTGGGCAACTCGGTCGAAATTACCATAGACCAAACAATCAAAAGGCTCTATCAGCCGGTAAGCATACAACTTCAACTTACGCCTCCGGAAAAAGCTGCACTACAGCATCGTGGCGACTTATGGATAGGTTATTTTAATGGAAAAAGCTGGGACTATTTTCGTCCGGTTGAAGTAAATACCAGCAGCAGCTATGTAAAATTTGACACCTATCACTTCAGCATATTCTCGAAAGCTGTTCTCACCAAAGAGGAAAGGCAAAACAATTTTGCGTTGAAAAATGCAGTAACCCAAATGGTCGAAAAAGATAATAATGCCCATACCCGTCAGGCCACAGAACAGATGGTTCAGGAAATTTTAGCCAAAAAAATGGGGCTAAACAACAAAAGCCTTGCACAGGATGTTGTTGAAGCAATTCTGAAAGAAAACGATTACACATCGCTTTTAGTTAGCTATAACGACGGCCGCATGGATGATTTCAGCCAGGATTTGGCTGTACTTGCAGGCAAAAAGATTTGTTCGATTGTAACCACCGACAGCAATTCGAAAGCCTTGCTCGACTCGGTAACCCAACATAGTTCCAAAATCGGAGCAGGTATTAAAATAGCTTACGCACTCAGCAATGGCGATGGCGAAGAGGCTGCAAAAGAGCTATCACGCGAGATACTAAACACCTATCCGCTAACCAAAATGCTGGCTACAGCAGCAGAATTGACAGAGAGACAGATTAACCGATGGAAAGATCAGGAACTGGAAGCAGCCTATCAGGTTTATGTCAATGGGGCTGAAAGCTCAGTTCCCTGGTGGGGTTATCAGGTCGAGTCCGGAAACTTCGATCAGGTGTGGGAACAAATGCGTGGTCTGGAAGCCAAAATAACTGATGATGCCATTAAAGATTACGCTGCACTGAAAAAGATGCACCCCAACAGTCTTAATACGGCCATCAAAGATAAGATCAGACGCGAAGCAAAAGAGAACTTGCGAAAGGAATTTACAAAAAGAAAAGGTCAGGAAGCAACCATTGAATCGATTAAAGCCGATAACTTAAAACTGATAAACGAATTCGAAAATGCCAATCTGCTGACCCGCTACCGTTTTGGATATGGGGAAAAACTGTCGATGGACGACCGCCTTGAGCAACTGTTCAAAATTAAAGCGATGATTCTGAAAGATACCCAAAGCAAACTAGGCTTTAGTGGCATCAACCAGGGAGGGGTAATCTCTTCAAAAGCAGTTACCAACCTCATACAGATATGGTATGGTTCAGACAACGGACCAGAGAAATACCGGCAGGAGCTTATCCGTCTTGGATATAAAAAAGAAGAGCAATTGGCATCGAAACCCAAAGAAGCAGCCAAGCCTGCAGAAGAAGAATATGGTGCCCCCAGTCAAACGGTAACAGAGGACGACGGATTTAAAGAGACCAAATATTATTTCAAGTTGGTGAAAACGGAAACGATAAAAAAGATTAACAGTCCGGGAATGGTTGCCTCCATTACAGCTGATGATGGAAACATGAGTGCTTCAATAACTCCGCCAAAGCCCAAAGAGCCATATACCTGTAGCTCTTCATGGAATTCAGCTCCCTCTGAGATTCGGCTTGGCGATGTTATAGTCATTACGGCCAAAGGAAGTGGGAACGCCAGCATTAGAATAGATGCAAGTAATGTTTATGGCTCATTTGGACAGTTTGAAAGAAGCTCGACCAACGGAAATCAGACTGCAACCTTTCGCTGGGAAATCGACAGGATGCATTTACCGGCAATGGCTCCGCTTAGTATACGCGTGTTAACCATGACTCCCGGAACATCTGCATGGAGTTCGACCAATTACACTTACGAACATGTTATTATCGATTAACGAAATGCAACCTTTTCAAAAAATGAGCCATGGAAAAGAACAATAGAATTGGATACTCGTCAAAAATTGACGACCCGGCATTTACCCAATATCTAAAAAATAGCAATCGCTGGTCGGCCTGGTTCTCGTTAGGACTGGCCTTAATCGCCATCGTTGGCTTTTTTATCCATGGTGAAGTGAGCGATAATATGGAAAACCCCGAATCGCTCTATATCGGATTGGTGATTGGCAGTATGTTTATGCTCATAGCCTTCTACCAAATCCATTCGCGAAAACGAGACAAAACATGGGATGGCATGGTGGTTGACAAAAGAGTAAAGAAAAAACAGCGACGTGCCAGATATGACGACACGATGGTTACTTATACTGAATATACCGTTCTGATTCGCAGCGATGCCGGAAAGAAACATGAAGTAACGGCCGAAGATGATGATACTGTGTACAACTACTATAAAGTGGGCGATAAAATAAGACATCACAAAGGCCTAAATTCATACGAGAAGTACGATAAATCGGGTGATGCCATTATCTTTTGTAATGCGTGTGGTTCACTCAATAAATTCGAAGATGAGAAATGTTTCCGATGTAAATGTCCGTTGCTCAAATAATCAGTGAGATGCCCGATATACCCAATATTTCAGAAAAACTCGAATGGACCATTAGCGTATCGCTTTTACGAAATCCATTGATAAGGCAGCAACTGGGTATTGCCATAGGTATTCCGTTCGGAATTCTGGGTATTGTGCTGGTAATCGTCAAAGCCTGGTACGCGCTGATGCTGATTGCCGCGCTGATACTGCTCACCGCTTTGCTGATAGCTGCGATTTGGGGAGGTAAATATCATGCCGGATTTGAACTAAGCCTTACCGGGGTGCGAAACTATACCGAAAAGTCTCAGGCCCGAAAAAACCGCATCCTGAATATATTGACAATAATTGCAGGTTTTTTAGGCAATAAACCGGCTGTTGCCGGTGCTGCCGTTTTGGCTGCTTCGCGCAACGATGTGACCATCGCATGGCGAAGGATTAAAAAAGTAAAGTTTTATCCCCGAAGCCGGACAATACTTCTTCATGCAGGGTATCTTGAATCTGTAGCTCTGTTTTGTAACGCAAACAATTACATCGAAGTGGAAGAATTCGTGCGAAACAAAGTATCAGGCAAGGATGTCGTAACCATCATAAAGTAAGAAAATCTATTCGTTGTTTCGAAATATGGAAGGAAAAGGATTTGGCAAATTGGCTGGCCGTCTATTTATCTCGTTGATTGGAATTTTGTTTATCCTGTGGGCTATAGCATCGCTTTCGCTTGGTTTTATCGGCAAAGAAGCAACTGCTGTTGTAACCAATATCCGTCGCGAAGGGGGCGAGCGCAACGAGGGTATCGGCGGACGTTATACCTACAATATCAGTTATCAGTTTACATTACCCAACGGCAAAAAGGTAAATGGTTTGACCAAGAAAATTGGGAGTGCAGTCTATCTCAAGGCTGATGGCACTTCGACAATAGCAGTAAGGTATCTTGGTATATTCCCTTATATCAATCATACTGCCGGGAAAAGCCGTCTGAATGCCGGACAGATAATAATGATGGCTGTTGGCTTATTTCTTGTCATTATCGTTAACCGCGCCCCAAAAAGAAGAACGAAACAAAAAAAGGAACGAGCTTTGTAACTCAAAAAATGAAGATTCTTCATTGATTATTCGTCACTCGGCAAGATTTTTTTTACCATTGCAAAAAAAAGAGAGATGGGGTCAAAAATCCTTCTTATCGCGTTGGTGGCCTGGTTTGCCGCTCAGGCAATCAAAGTTGTTATCACTTTGGTCCGCGACAAGAAATTTGAACTGAGCCGCTTCTTCGAAAGTGGCGGCATGCCTTCATCGCACACCTCTCTGGTGGTTGCTATGACTACCGCCGTGGGGCGTTTCGAAGGATATGATTCAATACTCTTCGCCATATCGGTAGTTTTCTCGGTCGTCATTATGTACGATGCCACCGGTATCAGACAGGCTGCCGGGAACCAGGCCAAAATCCTCAACCAAATGATTCAGGATATTTACCGCCACAAATACACAGGCAGTTACCTGAAAGAGCTGTTGGGCCATACACCTAAAGAGGTATTTGCCGGAGCGCTGCTGGGCGTAGCTATCGGGCTAACCATATAACTATCTAAGCTAATGACATGAAAGAAGCAGCTTTACTGCTAATTGATATTCAAAA
>CAYOJD010000131.1:0-7746 GCA_964404205.1 uncultured Prolixibacteraceae bacterium | reverse complement strand
ACCGAATCTTGCCACTGGGGTTCGATCGTGTTTCGTCAGTTACCATTGGGAACAAGGAGTTTTTCGTCAATGCGGTGAACTATCTTTGCGATGGCAACGGCCTGATGCAACTCCGTTCGCGCACGATGCAGCTGAGGTTGCTCGATAAGGTTAAGTTACGCGAAACAGGGAAAATCTGGCAGCTTGTTAATGTAGCCTTTCCAGTAATTATGATTGTGGCGGGGGGAGTCGTTTTTCAGTTTCTACGTCGTCGCAGAAGCCGAAGTTTTCTGAAATAGAATTGAAATTTGCTAATAATCAGTGCTTATTCGAAATGATAACTGTTGAATAAAAAAATGGGCCTGCTTTGGGTAAAATAGCGGTTTGTTTGTATATTCGTAAATTATCAGGCTGAGCCGACTGGCCCTAATGAAAATTAAAAAAATAAACTAAAGTATAACATCCATGAGATTTGTCGTTTCAAGTACCGAATTGCTGAAGCACCTGAATGCAATCAGTAGGGTTATCAGCAGTAAAAACACTTTACCCCTATTGGATAATTTCCTTTTCAAACCTGGAGGCAGGCGTCGGGAGGTTCCCGCATGCGATTTGGAAACTACACTGATTACCCAAATGACGCTAGATAGTGTTGAAGGTGAAGGTGTTGTTGCTATTCAGGCCAAGATTTTGCTCGACACCTTAAAGGAATTCCCCGAGCAGCCCTTAACTTTCAAAATCAATCTTGAAACGATGTCGGTCGAGCTTTTCTCGCTCAACGGTAAGTACAGTGTGCCGGCACAGAACGGCGAAGATTTTCCCGCTCTGCCCCAACTGAACGAAACCCATTACCGCATCAGCGTATCGCACGATGTGATGTTGAATGGTATCAATAAAACCCTATTTGCCACAGCTGATGACGAATTGCGTCCGGTGATGAACGGTATTTTTGTCGAACTGTCAGCCGATGCCATGACTTTTGTCGCTTCCGATGCGCATAAACTGGTTCGTTATAAACGGTTAGATGCCAAATCGGAGGATGAGGCATCATTTATTCTTCCCAAAAAACCTGCATCGTTACTGAAAAACCTTCTGCCCAAAGAAGATTTTGATGTGAAGTTGCAGTTCGACGAGAAAAATGCAGTGTTTACGTTAACTGGTTTTAAAATGGTTTGCCGTCTTGTCGAAGGGCGTTATCCAGCCTACAATTCGGTGATTCCGCTAAGTAACCCCAATAAATTGATTATCGACAGGCTCGAATTTTATAATACATTGCGTCGCGTGTCGGTATTTGCCAATCAGGCCAGCAATCTTGTTCGGTTAAAGCTTACTGCTACCCAGATGATTGTTTCGGCTCAGGATATCGATTTTGCCATATCGGCAGTCGAAACCATTAAGTGCGATTACGATGGTCAGGAAATGGAGATTGGCTTCAAGTCGACCTTCCTTATCGAAATCCTTTCGAACCTTTCATCCGGCGATGTGCGTATGGCTCTTTCAGATCCGTCGCGCGCAGGCTTGCTGCTTCCAGCCGAAACAGAATCGGAGAACGAAGATGTGCTGATGTTGCTGATGCCGATGATGATCAATGCATAATTGAATTAAAAAATAGTTGAAAAACCTGGCGGTTAGCATAACCGACCGGGTTTTTTACTTCATGCTCCAATAAAACAAAACAGATGAATCTCAATCTAAATCGCCCATTGGTATTTCTCGATTTGGAAACTACCGGAATCAACGTGGTAACCGACCGGGTTGTCGAAATTGCCATGCTGAAAATTAACCCTGACGGAAGAGAGGAGGAATTGATTCAGCTTATCAATCCCGAAATGGAAATTCCCAGACAGGCTATCGCCATTCATGGTATTTCCAACGAAGATGTTCAAGATGCCCCTTTATTCAGCCAAAAAGCTGCCGAGTTTGCCGCATTTCTTGACGGCTGCGATCTGGGAGGTTACAATTCAAACCGCTTCGATATTCCGCTGCTAACCGAGGAATTTCTTCGTGTTGGAGTCGATATAGACCTAAAAAAAAGGAAGTTTATTGATGTCCAAACGATTTTTCACCGGATGGAAAAACGTACGCTTGGTGCCGCTTGCAAATTTTATCTCGATAAAGAGTTGGTCAATGCACATAGTGCGATGGCCGACACCAGAGCGACTTACGATGTACTTAAAGCGCAACTCGACCGTTACGCCGGCGTTGAGGTGGAAGAAGGAGGCAAAAAAAGTACCCCAATCATGAACGATATCGATAAACTATCGGCATTCTCTTCGTTCGACCGGAATGTGGATTATGCCGGCCGTATTGTTTATGATGAAAAGGGGATCGAGATTTTCAATTTTGGAAAACATAAAGGCAAGTCTGTTACAGAGGTCTTCCGGACTGAACCGGCCTACTACAATTGGATGATGAATGGAGAATTTCCACTCTATACCAAAAAAGTGCTCGCAGAGTTGATGGGAAAGTTCAGGAAAGAGAATGAAAAAGAAAACATGGACAATAAACTGGATGAGTTGAAAAAGAAATTTACAAAGTAATTGTCAGAATTTTAACTTCCTGTAAATAAATATTTTCTATCATGAAAATTATATGTATTGGACGAAATTATGTGAAACATGCTCAGGAACTAAAGAACGATATTCCTGAAGAACCGGTTTTTTTTATGAAACCCGATTCGGCACTGTTGCTGGGCAACAAGCCATTTTATATTCCCGATTTTTCGAATGACTTGCATTATGAAGTGGAGTTGATTCTTAAAATTTCGCGTTTGGGAAAAAATATTGAACCTCGTTTTGCCCATCGGTACTATAATGAAATTGGTTTGGGAATCGATTTTACCGCACGGGATATTCAACGCAAACTGTCGGAGAAAGGATTGCCATGGGAAAAGGCAAAAGCCTTCGATTCATCGGCCGTATTGGGCGATTTCGTTCCTAAAGAGGAGTTGGGCGATTTGGCCGACATCCGGTTTTCGCTGTTGAAGAATGGAGAGATTGTACAGGATGGCCATTCTGCCGATATGATTTTTCCTTTTGATTCAATTGTCTCGCATGTTTCGAAATACGTTACATTGAAAATTGGCGATTTAATTTACACTGGTACCCCGGCTGGTGTTGGACCGGTGAATATCGACGACCGCCTCGAAGGTTTTCTGGCCGGAAAGAAAATGTTTGATTTTATGGTGAAGTAGTATTTTTGTATTACCATCCCGATAAAGAAAAAAGGTCAACCTGTCGGTCGACCTTTTCTTTATTTGTTGATATTCTCGTCGATTTGATTGAATGGTATCATCTTTACGCCCAGAGTATTCCATTCGTCGAATGGAAGAGGCAGACCGGGTAATTCCTTGATTGCATCATGAATCACATAGACATTGTAGCCCCGGGTTACGAGTCCTTTAACTGCTTTGTCGACGCAAACATTGGTTGTGACGCCATAGACAAATACCTTATCGGGGCTGGCAATCGAAAGAATTTTTTCGGTGTGCGGGTTGCCGGCAAAAACATCGAAGTCGTCTTTGCGGATAATAATATTACGATATTTGACAGGATCGTCGAATTCGGCAAAAATGGCCAGCTGCATATCCCAGTCGATGGTCACGGGCGATGCGGGACGGGTTTCTTCGATAAACGATGCCCCTGAAGTTCCGGCAATGCAATGGAGCGGGAATGAGCTTTTAAAGTCGGGTGCTGACGAAATTTCGTGCGAATTGATGTGGTGAAAATCGCAGGTATTGATGACCCGAATCTTATGCTCTGCCGCAAAATTTGTTATTTTGGCCCATATGGATTTCAATTTTTCTGCCCCCTGAACATAAAGTTTCCCGTGAGGTTCCACAAAATCGACCTGTGTATCGACATTCCAGAAGAGAACTTTTGACCTACTCATAACAGACATATTTAGTCGACAAATATAGTGTGCAAACTTGTCCGTTATTGCTGGCGATTGCGGAATTCTTTGATCCCGTTATCGAGGAATTCGACAAAGCGGTCGGGATTGAGATCGCGGGCTGTTGGCTTGGCCAGCAACTTCTCCTGATGGTCAAGCAGGACATAGTATGGCTGGGCATTTACCCCAAACCGGCTGATTTGAAAATCAGCATACTTTTTCCCTAATGTTTTCTTGACTTTATTGTCGTAAGTCGATGTAATCCATTCGTTTTCAGGAAGAGTTGTTTTATCGTCGACATAAAGTGCGATGATAACAAATTCGTTTTTCAGTCGTTCGAGCACTCGAGGATCTGACCAAACATTGGCCTCCATCTCGCGGCAGTTGACACACCCGTGACCTGTAAAATCGATGAAAACCGGTTTGTTTTGTGCTTTCGCACATGCCATACCTTGTTCGAAATCAAAATAACCTTCGAGGCCATGCGGCAACTCCAGAAACTCACTGTATTTGGGTTTTTCGCAAAGGGCTGTTTTTTCCGCTGAGAAACTGGCTGTATTTCCGCTGCCCGAATTGACCAGTTTAACTTCGTCACGGATGATTTTATGAAGGTCGAAATCGTGCGTGGTCATTGGTGGCAAGTAGCCTGATATGGCTTTAAGCGGGGCTCCAAACATGCCGGGAACCAGATAGACAACAAAAGTAAAACTGACAAGGGCCATCATTAAACGGGGCACAGTGATATGTTTGACATCGCTGTCGTGCGCAAATTTCATCTTTCCGAGCAGGTAGAAGCCCATCATGGTAAAGATAATGATCCAGAATGCGATGTAAACTTCGCGGTCGAGGATGCCCCAATGGTAAGTTTGGTCGGCTACGCTCAGGAACTTTAGCCCGAGCGCCAGTTCAATGAAGCCAAGTACTACTTTTACCGAATTGAGCCATCCGCCTGATTTGGGTAAGTTGCTCAGCCATTGAGGGAAAATGGCAAAAAGAGTAAACGGGAGTGCGAATGCAAGTGAGAAACCAAACATGCCGATGATTGGTTTAAGTATCATTCCACCAGCTGATTCAACCAATATGGCCCCAACAATTGGTCCTGTACAACTGAAAGAGACTAAAACCAGTGTTAATGCCATGAAAAAAGCTCCTCCCAAACCGCCTTTATCGGCTTTGCTGTCGCTTTTATTGACCCAACTACTGGGCAGTACGATTTCGAAGGCACCGAAAAATGAAAATGCAAAAACAAAAAATATCATGAAGAAGAGCACATTTGGTAACCAGTGTGTGCTGAGCCAATTGGCAAAATCGGCACCAAGCGTTAACGCAACAACTGTTCCGATAAGCGTATAAATCAGTATAATAGATATCCCATAAGTAAGTGCCTGGACTTTAGCCTGCAGTTTGGAACGGTTACTGTTCATAAAAAACGAAACGGTCATCGGAATCATCGGGAAAACACAGGGCGTGAGTATGGCTGCCAAACCGGCCAAAAAACTGAAGAAGAAGAACCACCAAAGCGAATGCGTTGCTGTTTCATTTTCGGCTGTAAACGGCTCCTGGGCAGTAGCCTGATTGTCTACGGCATTACTGTCGCCATTGACTGAAAAAGAAAAATCCTTCTCATCCATGGTGCAGGTTTCGTCGTTGCAACATTGGTATTCGATGGTTCCTTTAACCACAAATGGTTTATCCGTCAGTAATTTAATTTTCTGCACAAAAGTGGCGCTTCCGGCGTAATAGGAGAGTTCCATATTGAAAATCTTGTCAAACTCTTTCACTGGTGCCGTTACCGAACTGATTTTGTCGATTAACTGATAGTTGGTACTGTCCAAATCGAAGTTGAATGTGGTACTTACCGGGCCGCCATCGGGCAAATCGATACCGTAGAGGTGCCAGCCATTTTCGATGGTGGCTTTAAAGATGAGTTCAGCTTCTGTAGCTGATATTTTTTTCTGTTCAAATGTCCATTGCGCAGGAGCGATGATTTGAGCGAAAGTATTGATGCTCAGTAATAACAGGAATATAAAGAAGGAGGTTGATTTTTTCATTGCAAAACATCGAGTTATTTAACTATTTGTATCCAAAGTTGCAAAAAAAATGCCCAAGCAACAATATGCATGGGCATTTTCTTATCAGATAATAATCTCTTCGTTGTTTTCGTCGAAGTATTTCACGCTAAGGAAACTCATGGCGTTAAGCTCTTCGATAACAATTCTGCGTCGGTATTTCCATCTCCATTTTAATCGTTTCGATGGGAAACCTCTTGTAAGGTAAGCACCTACAAATGGGTGAAGCTGTATTTTCAATGCTTTTTTTTGCAAATCTTCGAAAATATAGCGTACCCGTTGTTCCAACTCTTCTATCATCAGAATGGTTGGCGATACTTTTCCGGTACCTTTGCAAACCGGACAATCTTCAGCCGTTTCAATGGCCAACTCCTGCCGTACTCGCTGACGTGTAATCTGCATCAGGCAGAACTTACTGAGCGGGAGGATATTGTGCTTTGTCCTGTCTGCGGCCATCACCTCTTTCATCTTCTCGAAAACTTTCTGTTTGTTCTCGTTGCCGTGCATATCGATAAAGTCAATTACGATAATGCCGCCCATGTCTCTGAGGCGTAGTTGCCGAGCTATTTCTTCGGCAGCCGCCAGATTCACTTCGAGTGCATTGCTCTCCTGATCGCCACTCTTCGACCTGTTTCCACTGTTGACATCTATCACGTGGAAGGCTTCGGTATGTTCGATAATCAGGTAAGCACCGCTTCTGAACGAAACAGTTTTACCAAAAGATGCCTTAATTTGCTTGTCGACACCGAAGTATTCGAAGATAGGTGCTTTACTGTTGTAATGCTTGACAATCTTCTTTTTTTCGGGGTCAATGGTCTCAACATAATCCTTAATCTCGATGGCAGTCTCTTCGTCGTTGACAAAAATATTGACAAAATCGGGAGTGTATAAGTCCCTGATTAACGAAGTAGTACGATTAATTTCTCCAAGAACCAGCGAGGGGGCGGTCTGTTTTTCGAGTTTAACGACCGCGTTTTCGAATTTGGTGATTAACCTGCGTAGTTCCTGATCCAATTCTGCCACCATCTTTCCTTCAGCAGCTGTCCGAACGATAACCCCGTAATTTTTGGGGCAAATGCTCTGGATTAATTTTTTTAAGCGACTTTTTTCTTCGTTTGTTGCAATCTTCTGAGAAACTGAGATTTTGTCGCTGAAAGGCACAAGTACAATGTTCCGCCCGGCTACCGAGATTTCGGAAGTAAGTCTTGGTCCTTTTGTCGAAATTGGCTCTTTGGCCACCTGAACAAGTATTGTCTGACCGGCTTTCAATACTTCTGTAATCTTACCGTCCTTGTTGATATCCGGTTCCGGAGGGTTTTTCAGGGCCTGCGAAGGTTTAACTTTCTTAGAGCTAACTTGCTTGAGGAATTTGTTAAGCGTCTGAAATTGAGGACCTAAATCTAAATAATGAAGGAACGCATCTTTTTCGTAGCCCACATCAACGAAAGCAGCATTTAAACCCGGCATAATCTTTTTTACCTTGGCAAGGTAAATGTCTCCAACCGCAAATTTAATGTCGCTGTTTTCCCTGTTGAGTTCTACCAGTTTTTTGTTTTCGAGTAAAGCAATTTCAACGTGCGATGGCGAAACATCAATAATCAGTTCACTACTCACTGCTTTTACTCGTTTTAAATGTTAATGGTTTTATAATACAAGAAACCTAAAGTGCATCTGCACTTTAGGTTTAGTGTTTTATCTCACAAAAAGACTATTTTTTCTTCTTGTGACGGTTCTTCCGCAAACGCTTTTTGCGTTTGTGGGTCTCCATTTTATGTCTATTTCTTTTTTTACCGCTTGGCTTGATTCAATT
>CAYOJD010000130.1:0-7876 GCA_964404205.1 uncultured Prolixibacteraceae bacterium | reverse complement strand
TTCGGTAACGGAGTTGATGTTTACCGATAATGACGAGCTGTCGGGGCTGATGGCCTCGATGATGGATATGGAGGCGCTGATTATCCTTACCAATGTCGATGGTGTTTTTACCGGGTCGCCCGATCTTCCCGAAAGCAAGCTGATTCGTGAGGTACATCACGGCGAGTCGCTTGACGAATCTGTTATTACTTCACGGAAATCGAATTTTGGGCGGGGAGGAATGCTGACAAAATACAACATCGCTTCGAAACTTGCCGGTCAGGGAATTTCGGTTCATATTGCCAACGGTGCCAAAACCCATTCGTTGAATAAAATTATTATGGGTAATCAAGATGCCGTTCATACTCATTTTGTTGCAGCAGAAAAGAAATCGACCGGCGTTCGGAAATGGCTGGCCCATTCCGACGATTTTGCCCGCGGCGAGGTCTATATCAATGAAGGCGCTTGCAGTGCGTTGTTGTCAGACAAGGCAGTCAGTTTGCTGATGATTGGTATTACCCGTGTACAAGGTTTTTTTAAAGAGGGTGATATTGTTAGGGTGAAAGATGTTGAAGGCGAGTTGATAGCCTTAGGCAAGGCTGCCTTTTCTTCTGAAGAAACTGCATCCGAAATGGGAGGCAAGAAATCGAAACCGTTCATTCATTATGATTATCTCTACATTATGTAATGGAGAATTGTTTTGCTTAAAAATGTTGAATCTCTGGTTTTTATGAAATATATTAAATATTTTTCCGGGGCATTGCAGGCAAGTCGGAATTTAAACCTCCTCGACGATGCAACCATCAACCGGTTGCTGAACGAGGTGGCTGAAGAGGCCGTTCGCCAAACGGGTTATATTTTGAGCGAGAACGAAAAGGATTTGGCCCGCATGGAGCCAACCGACCCAAAATACGACCGGTTGAAATTGACGAAAGAGCGAATAGCAGCCATAGCGGCTGATATTCACAATGTAGCGCTGTTGCCTTCTCCGCTTGGGAACGTGATCAGTCGGGATATGCGTCCGAATGGGTTGTCAATCAGTCGGGTTTCGGTACCGTTTGGGGTAATTGGCGTAATTTACGAGGCTCGTCCCAATGTTACCTTTGATGTTTTTTCCCTCTGTCTGAAATCGGGAAATGTGGCCGTACTGAAAGGGGGCAGCGATGCCATCGATTCGAATATGGCCATTGCGAAGGTCATTCATCAGGTACTCGAAAAAAATGGCATCGACACCAATTGTCTGGTACTATTGCCGGCCGACCGTGAGGCAACGGCCGAACTGCTGAATGCCCGGGGGTATGTCGACTTGTTGATTCCGCGCGGCAGCCAGGGGTTGATTGATTTTGTGCGCGATAATGCCACTATTCCCGTTATCGAAACCGGCGCAGGTATTTGCCATACCTATTTCGATGCCGAAGGTGATTTGGGAAAGGGGAAGGCAATTATAAACAACGCCAAAACCAGACGAGTAAGCGTTTGTAATGCACTGGACTGTTTGATTATTCATGCTTCGAGGCTGAATGATTTGGCTGAACTGACTTCTCTTCTGAAAAAGAGTAATGTAGTTATTTATGCCGATCAGACTTCGTATGCGGCACTCGAAGGTCGATATCCTGCCCAACTGTTGCAACCGGCAACTGAGGCGTCGTTTGGCACCGAATTTCTCGATTATAAGATGGCTATTAAAACGGTATCATCAATGAATGAGGCAATTGCCCATATCGACATTCATAGCTCTAAGCATAGCGAAGCTATAATTTCCGAAAATCGCGATACGGTTGAATTTTTTCTAAAAAGGGTCGATGCTTCATCGGTCTATGCCAATGCAAGTACAGCTTTTACCGATGGTGCACAATTTGGATTGGGTGCCGAAATTGGAATTAGTACCCAAAAGCTTCATGCCCGCGGCCCGATGGCGCTCGAAGCGCTGACCAGTTACAAATGGATTGTTGAAGGCGACGGTCAAATTCGGGAGCGTTAAATTTTAGCTGTTTTTTTAGAACAAATTGTTGCGCATCGCTGGATTTTCTCCTACGATACGCTTATATTTAATTCAGCAAGTTTTTTCATATTTTAAGTTAAACTCATTATGAGACATTTTACATCAGTTTACGATTTTCCCGATCTGGACAAAGCTGTTCAAACTGCCTTCGAGGTAAAGAAAAACCCTTATGGATTCAAACATCTGGGAAAAAATAAAACGATGGTTCTTATCTTCTTCGATTCGAGCCTGCGTACCCGTTTAAGTACCCAAAAAGCGGCCATGAACCTGGGAATGGATACCATGGTGTTGAATGTCAATCAGGATGGCTGGAAACTTGAATCAGAAATGGGTGTGGTGATGGATGGCGATAAACCGGAACATCTGCGTGAAGCTATCCCGGTTATTGGACGCTATTGTGATATCATTGGTGTTCGGGCATTTGCCCGTTTCGAAAGCAGGGAAGACGACTATAGAGAAAAGATTCTGAATCAGTTTATCGAATATGCCGGCGTCCCCGTTGTAAGTATGGAGGCTGCTACCCGACACCCGTTGCAAAGTTTTGCCGACCATCTGACTATCGAGGAATACAAAACAAAACCACGTCCGAAAGTGGTATTGAGCTGGGCCCCGCATCCGAGGGCATTGCCTCAGGCGGTTCCCAATTCGTTTGTCGAATGGATGCGCCAAACCAATTACGAATTGGTGGTTACCCATCCGGAAGGCTACGAACTGGCTCCCGAATTTATGGGCGACATCAAGGTGGAATACGATCAGGAGAAGGCGCTTGCCGGGGCTGACTTTGTTTATGCCAAAAACTGGTCAGCCTATGGCGATTATGGCCAGATTCTTTCGAAAGACCGCAGCTGGACCATTGATATGGCCAAAATGGCGCTTACCAACAATGCCAAATTTATGCACTGTCTGCCGGTGCGACGCAATATGATTGTGGCCGACGAGGTGCTTGACAGCCCAATGTCAATTGTGATTGATGAAGCAGAAAATCGCGTATATTCGGCCCAGACAGTTTTAAAAATGATTTTGGAAGAATTAGTATGAGAGAACATCTGACAATCATAAAAGTAGGTGGTAAAGTAGTCGAAGAACCCGAATCGCTGAAGTCGTTGCTGAAAGACTTTTCGCGCATTGCAGGCCATAAAATTTTGGTTCATGGAGGTGGTAAAACGGCTACACATCTGGCCGAACAATTGGGTATCGAAAGCAAAATGGTCGAAGGCCGCCGGATTACCGATGCTGAAACACTGAAAGTGGTTACTATGGTATATGCCGGACTGGTGAATAAAACGGTTGTTGCAGGTTTACAGTCACTTGGGACTAATGCAATTGGCCTTACCGGAGCCGATCTGGACATTATCAGGGCAGAAAAACGACCGGTTGGTGATATTGATTATGGATTTGTAGGCGATATCAAACGCATCAACAACAGTTCGATGTTTGAATTGATAAACATGGGAGCGGTTCCGGTTGTTGCCCCAATTACCCACGACAGCAAGGGTCAGTTGCTCAATACCAATGCCGATACCATTGCATCGGAACTGGCAGTTTCGATGAGCTATGAGTTCGATGTGAGGTTGGTTTTTTGTTTCGAAAAACCGGGCGTACTCCTGAACGAAGCTGATGATAAATCGGTTATCGGTGAAATAACTCCCGATTTGTTTGAAAAATACAAAGCAGAAGGTGTTGTTTCAGGTGGAATGATTCCAAAATTGCATAACGGTTTTAATGCACTGAAACAGGGCGTTGGCGCCATTGTTATCACCAATCCCCAAGGGCTTACGGGTGGATTACGTGGAACAAGGTTACTGTTGAAATCATGATACTGAATCAATCATATCTTACTGATGCCATTGAGCTGTTAAAGGCCATGATTGCCATACCATCACTTAGTTATGAGGAGGGTGCTGTGGCTGATATGATTGAAACGAAGTTGAAGAACTGGGCTTTTCAGCCAGAACGTAAAGGAAATAATATTTGGCTGAAAAGCCGCAACTGGGACAACCGAAAGCCGGTTGTACTGCTCAATTCGCATATCGATACGGTAAAACCGGCAAAAGGTTGGAGCTGCGAGCCTTTTCAACCCACTGATGAAAATGGAAAAATCACCGGTTTGGGTAGTAATGATGCAGGCGCTTCTGTGGTGTCGTTGATGGCCACATTCAGACATTTGCAACAGGAGCAACAGCCTTACAATCTAATTTTTTGTGCCAGCGCCGAAGAAGAGGTTTCCGGTCCAAACGGCATCGTTTCGGTTTTGGAACAGTTCGGTAAGATTGACCTGGCTATTGTTGGCGAACCAACTCAGATGCAAATGGCTATCGCCGAAAAAGGGCTATTGGTGCTCGATTGTGAGGCTCGGGGTAAGGCCGGACATGCTGCTCGAAACGAAGGCGAGAATGCCCTCTATAAAGCTATTGAAGATATTCAGTTGCTGCGTGAGTTTCGCTTTCCGCTCGAATCGCCTCTGCTTGGTCCGGTAAAAATAACCGTCACTCAAATTGAGGCAGGGCATCAGCATAATGTCGTTCCCGATTCGTGCCGCTTTGTTGTTGATGTACGCACCAATGAATTTTACAATAATATTGAGGCTTGTAGAATTATTACAGATCTTATCACTTCCGAAGTGAAACCGCGTTCGTTCAGGCTAAACTCATCGGGGATTGATCCGAAGCACCCACTGGTAAAGCGGGGAGAAGTGATTGGGTTGAGCAGTTACGGTTCACCAACAACATCCGATCAGGCAGTAATTCCATTTCCTTCCATCAAAATTGGACCGGGCGATTCGGCCCGTTCACACACGGCCAACGAATATATATACGAAAACGAAATTACGGAAGGTATCTCAATTTATATTCAACTGTTAAATCAGTTGAAATTCTGATTTTGACCAACTAAACAAAAAGAGCTATGTCAAAGATTTTGGTTGTTGACGACGAAAAAAGTATCAGGAACAGTCTGAAAGATATTTTAGGATTCGAAGGTTACGCGGTTGATCTGGCCGAGGATGGACTTGCCGGCTTCGAAATGGTTAAAGCAACCGACTATGATATTGTGCTTTGCGACATAAAAATGCCCGGCATGGATGGAATTGAACTGCTCGACAAAATCATGGATACAAAACCTGAAACTACTGTGGTGATGATTTCGGGTCATGGCAATATCGATACTGCAGTTGAGGCCATCAAAAAAGGAGCATACGATTTTATTGAAAAACCATTGGATTTGAACCGTTTGCTGATAACCATCCGCAATGCTGGTGATAAAACAGTATTGGTAAAAGAGACAAAGATTCTAAAGCAAAAGGTCAATCAACGATTCGAGATTATTGGCGAGTCTCAGGCCATCAGAAAAGTACTTGAGATGACCGATCGCGTTGCCCCTACCGATGCCCGGGTTTTGATAACCGGAGCGAATGGTTCGGGAAAAGAGTTGGTTGCCAGGCGTTTGCACGAACTTTCGACCCGAAGTGAAGGCCCTTTTGTAGAGGTAAATTGTGCGGCAATCCCCTCTGAATTAATAGAAAGTGAATTGTTTGGTCATGAGAAGGGCGCTTTTACATCGGCCATTAAGCAACGAAAAGGGAAGTTTGAACAGGCCGATGGTGGAACACTTTTTCTCGACGAAGTGGGCGATATGAGCCATTCGGCGCAAGCCAAGGTGTTGCGCGCTCTGCAGGAAAATATCATTACCCGTGTAGGAAGCGATAAGCCGGTCGACGTTAATGTTCGGGTAATTGCTGCCACGAATAAAGATTTACAGGAGGAAATTAAGCATGGAAATTTTCGCGAAGACCTGTACCATCGTCTAAGCGTTATCTTGATTCATGTTCCGGCCCTTGACCAGCGAAAAGAAGATATCCCGTTGCTGGCCAGTCATTTTGTTCGAAATATTTGTAATGAATATGGTCAACCAGTCAAAGAGATTGAAACTGAGGCTCTCGAGGAGTTGATGAAACGTTCGTGGACAGGAAATATTCGCGAATTCAGGAATGTTATTGAAAGGCTGATTATTTTAAGCAATAAGACCATCACGCTGTCTGATATTAAGTTATATGTGGGTGACGGGTTTTAGTCAGCCCAAAAATACAAAAGGTTATTAAATTTGAATTTTTAGCTTAGGTTCTAATACACATCTTTTCTTTATTCTATGAAACATCTGATACCCTTTTTATTATTGTCGGTTTTTACGCTGACGCTCTTCGCTCAGGAAATTAAACTCCCTGTACCACAACAAAAAGGCGGCATGCCGCTGATGGACGCTTTGTCAAAAAGAGAATCGACACGCGAATTCTCTACTAAAGATATTGATCAGCAAACATTATCGAATTTACTTTGGGCCGGCTGGGGTTTCAACCGCTCAGGTAAAAGAACGGCACCTTCGGCGCGCAACTTTCAGGAAATTGATATCTATGTTGTAAAAGCCGACGGTGTGTTTCTTTACAATGCAAAGAGTCAAAGTCTGATGAAACTGCTGGGCGAAGATCTACGAAGCCTCACCGGAACGCAGGATTTTGTCGGTAAAGCACCGTTAAATCTGGTCTATGTGGCCGATTTAAAAAAGGCACAAAACAAAGATTTCAATCAAGAACCAGTTTGGTCGTATGCCAATGCCGGCTTTATTGCCCAGAATATTTATCTCTATTGCGCATCTGTCAATCTGGGCTGTGTCATCCGCGGATTGATTCCAAAGGATGAATTAGCCCAAAAACTGAATTTACAGCCACATCAGAAAATAATTCTCGCTCAAACCATAGGACGGGTGAAAGAATCCAAGTAACAGAACCGGCTGATGGCCGGTTTTGTTAGTTGGGTTTAGGAGTCAAAACTCTAAGCGATTGAGGGTCAATATTGATTTCAATCGTTTCCTGATTGGTGACAGGTTCGCCATCAACATGAAAGTTGAGGTTATATCCTTTAATCACAATTTTCTTGGCTCTAAAATATTCGCAGTAACGCGAATTATCGAGTTGTTTGTTTAACAATCTGATGGCCATCTCCGGAGCCATGCCTACCGGAAAGGGGTGCATAATGCAAAGGTCGAGCCAACCATCGTTAATAATGGCACGCGGAGCAATAAAGGCGTTGTTGCCGTATTGCGAGGAATTGGCAACCGATACCACAAACGCTTTACCTGCCCACAATTTTCCGTCAATCTCTATTTCGTAGGACGATGATGTATAGAGTGGAAACTCTTTTACAACATGCGAAATATAGGGTACTGCTCCCCTGAAAGTGTTTTGAGCATAACAACGGGCTACATGGTCGTCGAACCCGAGGCCGGCAACATTAACAAACCTGCGCTGATTGATAATGCCAGTATCGATGGTTAAAGGTTGCGATTGGCAAAGCTGTTTCATGGCCGATGAAGCGGTGAGCGATATGCCCAATTGGCGTCCCAAGGCATTGCCTGAACCGGCTGGAATTAACCCCATTAATTTGTCTTTTCCGGCCAAAGCTGTTACCAGTTCATTCGTTGTTCCATCGCCGCCAACCGCCACAAAGGCATCATAATGGTCAAAGTACTGTTGCACAATTTCTATAGCATCGCCCGGGCAACGGGTAAAAAGTACCTTGTGAACAATCTGTTTTTCAATGCAAAATTGACTAATTAATTCCGGAAAATGTCTTTTGCCGCCTACACCGGCAATCGGATTTACAATAAACAGATATTTCATTTTCGACCTGATTTTGCTTTTATAAATAACACGCGCCGGCAATAAAATGTTGGCAGTAATTTTAACCGGATATTTTTATAAAAATGGACTCAAAAAAAATTGTCATAATTTTGATTATTTGATTTTTATTGTACGTGTCAGATAATGAATGTGTTGTCTGTTTGGATTTATCAACAAAATGTTGATAAGTTTGGTTTGTAACGGGTTGATATAAAAGGGATGAA
>CAYOJD010000129.1:6775-7928 GCA_964404205.1 uncultured Prolixibacteraceae bacterium | reverse complement strand
CCCAGGTTCGAATCCTGGTACCCCGACTTAAAGTCAAGCGACTAAGAATCAATATTCTTAGTCGCTTTTTTATTTGCCTTAACAAAATGATATAGCTATCGCATGCCGTTTCAGGAGAGATTCAGCAAAAACGCTGCACTTGGCTTAAAAGCATCGGGATCCATTTCTACAAAGAAATTCTGAACTCCACCAACTTTGGCCGCTTCAAAAAAGTCGTTCCAGTCAACTTCTCCCTGCCCGACAGGAACCTGTTTATCCGTTGCTTTTGACCAGTCAGCGAGGTGTGCAGACTGGAACCGGCCCGGATACTTTCTGAAATAATCAGCTGCCGTGTAGCCAATGTTTACCACTGCCACCTGAAACTGCATTTTCACCAAATCGGGATTCAGGACTTTCATCATTTCTTCATAAATCAGCTCCTCTCCCCTTTTCTCAAATTCCATGTGGTGATTGTGAAATACCATCTGAATTCCGGCTGCCTTTGTTTTTTCGCCAATGGCATTCAACTCTTCGCAGGCTTTCCGGTATTCGTCCACCGAAGCCCCTTCCGGAAGCCAGAAACTGGAGCATACCATCTGTTTCATTTCCAACTGATTAGCCCATTCAATGCGGTTGTCGAGACTGTCGCGCAATTCGCCCATGCCGTAGTGAGAACTCACGCATTTCAGTCCCGAATCGTCGATTATTTTTTTCATTTCGGTGCCCGTCATGCTGTTAAGCGGACCAAAACCGGCGTCTTTATAACCCAGCGGCGAACACATTTCAACCTGTGTATAGCCCATCGCAGCCATTTCCCTTAGCGTTGCGGGGAAATCGGCCACCAGCTTTTCGCGGATGGTCCAGGTCTGGAACCCAAAATCGTGTTTTGCCGCAACTGGCGTTGCACAGCCTGTTAAACCGAATGGCAACTGACTGGCCAACGCAACCGAACCAAGCGCAAATCCCGATGTTTTGATAAAATTTCGTCTTGTGGTATTCATAAGTTTTAAAATTGGCGGAAGACCGGAACCCGGAGAGCGGAACTTATCGTTCATCCCGGATGATGTCCTCACTTATTCAATACGATTGTTGTTTGATTTATTATTGCTTTTATCATACAAAAAAACAGATAATGGCGCATGTTGTCCATATCCCTTACTCCTGAAAGGCCGGG
>CAYOJD010000129.1:0-6765 GCA_964404205.1 uncultured Prolixibacteraceae bacterium | reverse complement strand
ATTATATTCAAACTCCTTCGGAGTTCTTGCCACAACTTTTAAACATCAATAAACTAAAATCTCTTGTTTCCGATCTCCTTTCCCCTGCGGGGGAAGGCCGGGATGGGGGCTAAATTTCCCACCCTTTTCGATATTTCCTGTCGAGATATTCGTTTGCATTCTTGTCATTGGTGATTTTCATGGAAGCGGCATCGTATTTCAGCATTTTGCCTGAACGCAGTGCTGCCGCATACAAATTTACAGCTTCAGTAATCGGCCATGCCTGACGAAATCCACCATCAATTTGCTTACCGGCTTTTACACCATCGACAAACCTTTTGATTCCGGGTATTTTTACAGCACCGGCAGCAGCCGAAACTTCCTGCGTTTCCTTCACCCCTTTTGATAGCAAATAGGGATTTTCTGCATGAAATCCACGAGTCATGATTATATCCTTATCACCGACGAACATCATTCCTTCTGAAGGAAACTCAACGCCCTGTTCGTAAAATTCTTTTAAAACCGCCGGACGCATTCCTCCATCGTACCAAACCAAATCGATGGCCGGCCTGCCTTCAATTGCCGGATATTTAAACCTAACGGTGGATGCATATGGGAAACTGAAATCGTTGCTGATTTTAAAAGCTGCACCATTGTCGTTGATATCGCAAACGCTGCTGAAATTGGGCTCAATAATCGTTGGTTTACCCAGTTTCAAAGCTTCGAAAACAGTCCATAAACTGTAGTGGCCCATATCGGCCATCGAACCGCCGCCAAAGTCGTACCAGCCGCGGAAGACCATGTTGGTGTAATGCGGGTGGTAAGCGCGTTCGGCTTCGGGCCCCAGCCACAAATCCCAGTCGAAACCTTCGGGCAGTTTGGGATTGTCGGTGGGTACTTTTGCATATTGCGGCCATACCGGGCGAAACGACCAGTTGTGTACTTCTTTCAACGTTCCGATGGCTCCGCCGTTAATCCACTCCATGATTTTGGGCATTTCCTCGCCGTTTGAATCCCAGGGCTGAAGATGAGTGGTAACATTAGATTCCATAGCCATCTCGTACACTTTTCGACCTTCAATCAACCGGTTCGACAGAGGTTTGTGCACCGAAACGCCAATATTTCGTTTGATGGCAGCTGCACAAATAATCCCATGTAAATGGTCTGGTGTCATTACCTGAACTGCATTCAGGTCCTTTTCTTTTTCAAACAGTTCGCGGAAATCGGTATAAGCATTGCAGTTGTATTTTTGGCCGGTTACTTTTTCGTAATACAAATCAACAATCTCCTTTCCGTTGTCTAAACCACCCGGAACTGTATTGTTACCGCCTGTGTTCCAGTTGGGTTTCCCAATCAGCTCGCGCATTTCGTCGCGCAACCCGGTAGGATGCCAATCGTAATAATTGATGGCTTTTCGTTGTGGATCGCAAACAGCGGTAACCTGTACTTCAGGAAGTTGAATAATATCGGGCAACTGGCGCAGTCCCTGGGTTCCCAAACCAATGTAAGCCACATTGATTTTGTCGCTGGGGGCAACAAAACCGCTGCCACCCAAAACGTGTCGCGGAACGACTGTCAGTCCGGTAGCCACAGCGGCAACGCTGCCAATAAACGCTCTGCGGTGAATGCTTTTTGATGATTTCATATCCGTTAGTTAAATGTTAATTTTAATCTCTAAATTTAGATATCATTTTTGATATCAATACGCTAGAGTCGTTCAATTTTTGAAGTTTTTTGAAGCAATTGGAACGCAAAAGATAGAACAGACCATTGTTCGAAAATTCTGCTCTTCTTATTTAGTCGACTTTCCATTCCAGAATCCCAGCTGAGAATTCTTTTTGCAATGTCGCATTCAACCTTAATGCTGAAGTAGTAACTGGCTTAAAATGAACCGTGTTGTAGCTATCCATATTGGTAGTAAAAGGTTCTTTCGTTTCAACTGGCAACCACACCCCTTTGTTGTTGCGATATTCGAGCGACCATTTGGCCGGTACCCTGTAGCTGGTCTCGTAATGATCCATATTGAGCCAGTAGACCGAAGATTGGGTAAGCTCAACCGGATTATCGAAACGATATTCCACATGTTCATCACTTCCGGTTTTAAGCCACCAGTAAAAATACGACTTGTCGGTATCTGCTGAACGTTTCGGATCAAAACGATCATTTAACCCAGGTGCCCAATCGGTTGAGGCAAACGGATGGACCGAATCGACTTTCGAAGGTTGCGGTTGCGGAATTGCCGTCTTTTCGGTAGAAGCCATCCAAATCAACATGTTAGCCGTTCCGCGGTTATTCCAGGCATAATATGGGATAGCCTTCAGGGGGGTCGGTTCAGTAATTCGACGACCATCTCTGTTTATAACTTTATGCCCTTCGGTTGAGAGTGTGACCACTCCACCAAGCAACTCACGCTCGTAGGTTGCCTCAACAGGCAATGTCGGATTTACATAACAATCGAACATCCAGCCATTTTGATTATCTCTATCTTCAAAACAATAGACAATCGGCCCTCGCTGAAATGCCACTTTATCGTTGTTGTTGGTAATCGAGGGGTGGGCAACCACGGCCTGCACCGTCATCGGAAATTCTATTTCGATTCTATCGCCGCTTTTCCACACCTGACGAAACAGGGCATAGCCATTTTCGATGCGAGGTGCTTTTTCTTTCCCATTCAATGTAAAAATAGTTTTCAATCTACCGTTTTCGGTACTCTTGTACAATGCTGATGGTACAGGCTCGCCAGTAGCCCAACCCGGTATGCGAATATAAATTCCGATTTTGCGGTCAGTTGCACTATTTATTTCGATTGTAACTTTTCCTTCCCAAGGATAGCGGGTTACCTGATGAAGTTGAATCGTATCATTTCCGACAGCAATATTGGCGCTACCCGCAGCATACAGATTTACCCACAGCGACTCATTTCCTACAGCATATTGGTATCCCGGCACTGAAGCCATAAACCGTGTAATGTTACCCGGACAACAGGCGCAACCGAACCATGGTGCACGATCGTGATTATGAACAGATTCGAGCGGATTGTCGTAAAAAAATTTATCGCCACTAAGCGATACGCCCGATAGCACACCATTGTAGAGCGCCCGTTCGAGCACATCGAAATATTTGGCATTCTTTTCGTTCAGAAACATCCGGTAATTCCAGTAAACATTTGAAATTGAAGCACAGGTTTCGCAATAAGCTGTCATATTCGGTAGTTCGTCATTGGGGCCAAAACCCTCGCCCTGCGCACGTGAACCAATACCTCCGGTAATATAAAGCTTGTGCGAAACAACATTCTCCCAGACCCTACGCGTAGCAGCCATCAACATTGTGTCGTGCTGCAGCGATGCAACATCGGTTACTCCCGAATAGAGATAACCAAACCGAACGGCATGACCAACAGCTTCATCCTGATCAACAATTGGTTTGTGATCCTGACTGTATTCGCTCAAACGATGACCGTCAGTCCCCTTTCCGGTTTCATCGATAAAGAACCGGGCTAACTTTAAGTATTTCGAATCGCCGGTAGCCCGGTGCAGCTTTACCAAAGCCATTTCGATAATCGGATGACCTGATGGCACCTTCTTTTTTCCGGGTTCAGGACCAAAAACCTGATCGATTAAATTGGCATTCCTGATGGCAATATCGAGTAACGAACGCTTTCCGGTAGCCTGAAAATGGGCAACCGCTGCTTCGTATAAATGGCCGCAGTTGTATAGTTCGTGGCTGTTTAACCTGTCCCAACGCCCTTTCCCGTACCAACGGTTGAGCCGCTCACAATGGTTGGTCAAACAAGTATAGAGATATCCATCATCTTCCTGAGCAATGCCAATCAGGTTGATCACACTGTCGAGATAGGCATCGAGTTTAGAATCGTAACGCACAGCCAACGTGTAGGATGCACCTTCGAGCACTTTGTAGACATCAGTATCGTCGAATGGAAAGTCTCCCTGATGTTCACCTTGGATCAATCCGCCGGCAAGTGCAAAGTTGTGAAGACGGCCTGTTTTTTCGCACTGCGCAAATGCCGAAGGAATAGAAACCGTCCGGTTGGTTTCAATGCGTGGTGCCCAGAACTCGTCGTCAAGATGTACTGAGGTGAAAGGGATCGGAGTTAAAGGATTGCTTTCAGTTGGCACATGCGTACTACATGAAATCATCAACAACACGCCGAACAGGATGGATAACAGTCTTTTCATCGCTGGATTTTTGTTTTAAGATAAAGTATAACAACCTTTGCGAAATATAGTGATTATGAGCAATAAACCTGTAAATTTGTTCATCTTTTTATGTTACAACACCTACTACTGGGCAACTAAAATTAATGTCATGAGAAATTTGGTATTTCTGTCAATCGCGTTGGGTCTCTACGCCTGCACCACTCAAAATCCAACGAAAACAAACCTGAACCTTCTGACCTATGACCAACCGGCAACAGACTGGAACGAAGCACTTCCACTGGGAAATGGGCGATTGGGCGCCATGGTTTTTGGAGATCCAACGAACGAAGTGGTTCAACTCAACGAAAACACCATTTGGGCCGGTAGCCCAAACCGCAACGATAACCCAAATGCAAAAGCAGCACTGCCATTGGTGCGGAAAATGATTTTTGAAGGGAGGTATAAGGAATCGCTCGACTGCGTCAACCAAAATTTCATTTCGAAAAGTTCGTATGGGATGCCTTACCAAACGGCTGGAAACCTTCAGTTACATTTTTCCGGTAACGAAAATTATTCCAACTACAACCGCCAGCTCGATATTTCGCGCGCTGTGAATACGACCACATTCACGGCCAACGGGATCAATTACAAGCGCGAGATATTTACTTCGTTTCCAGACAACGTATTGGTAATTCGCCTTACGGCCGAAAAAAAAGGAGCCCTTCACTTTACTGTTACGCTCGACCGGCCATCACCGGCACAAGTCTCGACCAAAGAAAATACCCTGATCATGAAAGGGATAACGAGCGACCATGAATCGGTAAAAGGTGGAATTGAGTTTCAAGCTTTGGTAAAGGTGGTTCCCGATGGTGGAAGCTTTAGTACGACAGACACATCGCTGGTAATCTCCGAAGCCAATAGTGCAACACTGTTTGTTTCGATAGCCACCAACTTCAAAAACTACAACGACATCAGTGCCAATGCTGAAGAACGGGCTCAAAATTATCTGGAGCGAGCCGCTGCAAAAGAATATTCCAGCTTACTCAATAATCATATTGCCTTTTACCAGCAATATTTCAATCGTGTTTCAATCGATTTGGGAACGACAGATTCGATCAAGAACAACACCGGTAAACGTATAGAGCAATTTAGCGAAGGGAACGACCCGGCACTGGTAGCCCTCTATTTCCAATTTGGACGCTATTTGCTGATTTGTTCCTCACAGCCGGGCGGGCAACCAGCCAATCTCCAGGGTATTTGGGCCGACAAGCTCTTTTCGGCGTGGGACAGCAAATATACGGTCAATATCAATACAGAAATGAATTACTGGCCTTCGGAAGTAACCAATCTAAGCGAAACAAATGAACCACTGGTCGAAATGGTTAAAGAACTTTCGATTACCGGCCGGAAGACAGCTACCGACATGTATGGCGCCAAAGGTTGGGTACTCCACCACAATACCGATTTATGGCGAATCAACGGACCGGTTGATGGTGCCTTTTGGGGCATGTGGCCCATGGGGGGAGTTTGGCTCAGTCAACATCTTTGGGAAAAATATGCTTTCAGCGGCGACAAAGATTATCTGCACTCAGTCTATCCTGCACTGAAAGGGGCAGCACAATTTTGTCTCAGCTTTCTTACTCCTGAACCGGAAAATGGCTGGTTGGTTATTGCCCCTTCAATTTCACCCGAAAACTCGCCTGTGAGTCAACCTGGCTCGTCAATTACTGCAGGGACAACTCTCGATAACCAACTTGTTTTCGATCTCTTCACCAAAACCATTGAAGCTACAAAACTGCTGAACTGCGATGATGCTTTTGCCGATTCGTTGAAAAATGCACTGGCGCAACTTCCTCCGATGCAGATTGGCCGGTTCGGGCAGTTGCAGGAATGGATGCACGACTGGGATAACCCTGATGACAAGCATCGGCATGTGTCGCACCTCTACGGGCTTTATCCGTCGAACCAGATTTCGCCATACAGAACTCCTGAGCTATTCGATGCAGCCCGAACATCGCTGCTTCATCGTGGCGACCCTTCAACCGGATGGTCAATGAACTGGAAAATCAATCTGTGGGCACGACTGCTCGACGGCAACCATGTATTGGAGTTGATAAAGATGCAAATTTCGCCGGCACGGATCAAAGAGACCACTACTTTCACCGAAAAAGGAGGGACATATGCCAATATGTTCGATGCCCATCCCCCGTTCCAAATTGACGGAAACTTTGGATTTACATCGGGTGTGGCTGAAATGTTGCTACAGAGCCACGACGGGGCAATTCACCCTCTTCCTGCCCTACCCGACAGTTGGCTTAACGGAGCGGTAACCGGATTACGGGCCCGCGGGGGATTTGAAATTGTACAATTACGCTGGGAAGGTGGCAAAATAAAACAACTGGAAGTCAAATCACTGCTGGGCGGAAACTGTAGAATACGCTCCTATTGGCCATTAAAATCTGACAAAAAAATCATTCCGACAGACGGAATGCCGCGAATTGTCGTTTCACGAATGCTCATTCCATTAGGCAATGTCGTTCCGGGCAAGGCAACAGCGACTTTGACATGCGCTTTCGCATTTGGAGCGCCACAAACAATAGTACGTGGCGTACTTTCACCAACATACACC
>CAYOJD010000128.1:0-8054 GCA_964404205.1 uncultured Prolixibacteraceae bacterium | reverse complement strand
TCCATCATTTTTGCAGCCCGTCAATTTATCTGTCCGGATGGCGGACAGATTTTATTTGCAATGTGGCAAATAGCAAGCTGTGTTTTGCGTTACTCATTTCATTTCACGTAACCCAAAACCGCTTGCCCCCAAGGGGAGAAAAGCAGGCTCCGAAGTCGCTGCTTTTTGATAAGGACAGTAGTAATTGACTGTGTTAAGGTGCCGGACTTTTGTACCACTAAAATATCCGACAGATGAGACAACAAAATCAAAAAAGCCAGAGGCGGAAAGGAGGACGCCCGCCCAAAAGCGACCCCGTAACAACGTGCATTATGGTGCGTTTTAACGCCAGGGAATATGCTCGTTTTCTGGAACTGTTTGAACAATCGGGGGTGAAAGCAAAAGCTGTTTTTATCAAGGCACGCGTATTTGACCAGCCTTTCCGGGTGGTTAAAACCGACAGGGCAGCACTCGAGTACGTGGCAAAACTGACTACTTTTTATGCACAGTTCCGTTCCATTGGCGTTAATTACAACCAGGTGGTAAAAGAATTGCACAGTAACTTTTCGCATAAAAAAGCACTCGCATTGCTCTTTAAATTAGAAGAGCTGACCAAAGAACTGGCTGCAACCGGGCAACAAATCATCGCCTTAACAAAAGGGTTTGAGGAAAAATACCTGAAAGACAAGCTGACATGATTGCCAAAATAACCACAGGGAAAGACATTTATGGTGCATTGGCCTACAACCAGGAGAAGGTGAATGAAGGTTTGGGAAAGGTACTTGCTTCGAGTATCATTCCGGAACCGGAGGACGGTCGGTTTAGCATATCCGCCTGTACCGATGCTTTTTTGCGCTGGCTGCCCTCGCATTTTCGTACCGAAAAACCGGTCATTCATATTTCGCTTAACCCGCACCCGGATGATAAGTTAACTGATGATGTGCTGGCTGACATCGGGCGTGAGTATTTGCAACAGATGGGTTACGGCGCTCAGCCATACCTCATCTTCAAACACTCGGACATCGAACGTGAACATATTCATATCGTCTCGTTACAGGTGGACAGCGAGGGCAAAAAAATCAATGACAGTAAACGCAATTTGCGAAGTGTGACTGCGACTGAAAAGCTGGAAAAGAAATACGATCTGCACCGTGCCAAAGAACAAAAACAATTGGAACTTGGGCAGTTTAAGCCCGTGGATGCTGAGAAAGGTGATTTGAAAAAACAAATCGGTTCGGTCATTAAGCCGGCTGCCACGATGTACCTCTTTCAGACGATGGGCGAATATCGGGCTCTCTTATCCCTCTACAACATCGGTGTAGAAGAAGTACAGGGAACGCGAAGCGGAAAACCTTACCGGGGATTGCTTTATTCGGCATTGGACAGCGAAGGCAACAAAGCCGGAACACCAATCAAATCATCTGTCTTTGGGAAAACTGTCGGATTCGCTGCTCTCGAAGAGCGGATGAAGAAATCGGCCATTCAAATAAAAGAAAAGGGACATCGTGAACATCTGCGCCCGCTCATTGCCGGTGTTATTCAGGAAAGCGGAACTGAAACGGAACTACATAAAAAGTTAAAGGAAAAAGATATTGACCTTTATCTCCGGCGAAACAATACGGAGCGGATTACAGGGGTAACTTTTATCGACCATCAAAGCCATTGTGTACTAAATGGCTCCCGTCTGGGGAAAGAATTTTCGGCCAATGTATTCAACGACCTGTTTAGAGAGTCCCTGTCTGTCAAGGCACACACAAAACAGGTAGGTGAAAAAGAACCGTTCACGCCTGTGGCTGAACCGTTCTCTCCTGCGAACAACCTGTCCGGACAAATTGAATCCGCCATAGGCAGCCTGTTCTCAGTTTTTTCTCCGGAACCGGATTCTTATCACGAAAATCAGCAACAGCTCCGCAAAAAACGTAAGAGAAAGAAACGAAGATATGGGAGACAGATGTGACATGGGATATTGGAGTTTCAAATTGAATTTAGTTTATATTTTTAAGTATATTTGTACTATGAGTACAGTTACACCAATAAAAATAAACCAGCTACTTCAGAAGTTGCCTTCGGGGAGCCTGTTTTTTTCATCGTGGATGCGAGAAAACGGTATATCTTATGACCTGCAACGGCGGTATCGAGATTCAGAATGGCTGACGCCCATAGGGGCTGGTGTGATGGCACGTACCGGCGAAAACCCTAGCATATATGGTGCTCTATCTTCCATGAACAAACAAACCCACAAACACTTTTATGTCGGCGGCTTAACAGCGCTGGAACTGACAGGATATACGCATTTCGTTCCTATGGGAAGGCCGGTTGTATATGTTGGACATCCGAAAGATGAGTGGGTTCCTTCCTGGCTCAGGAAGCGCGACTGGGGCGTGGATTTATTAGTGGTTACCTCTGAGTATTTTGATACCGGTACCGGAATAACATCGATGATGCAAGGAACTTTTGAAATACAGGTTTCCACCCCGGAACGTGCTTTTATGGAGTGCCTGAACCTTGCTCCCCGGCAATATAACCTCATGGATTTGTATTATGTGATGGAGCAATTAACCACGCTCCGTCCGGGCTTGGTGCAAACCTTGCTGGAGCAAAATTCATCAGTAAAAATGAAACGTCTGTTCCTGTTTATGGCAGAAAAAGCCGGTCATGCCTGGTTCAGCGACCTGGATTTGCAGAAAATAGATACTGGGAGCGGAAAACGGGAAATTGTACCGAACGGTGTTTACGACAGCAAATACCAGATAGTAATACCCGAAGAACTGAAAAATTATGAATAACCTCTATAAAGAACAGGTCAGGCTTTTACTCCGCATATTACCTGTAATCTACCGCGAGAAAGATTTTGCGGTTCATGGTGGTACGGCCATAAATTTGTTTATCAAGAATCTTCCAAGATACTCAGTCGATGTGGACTTAACTTATATTCCGCTTGGTCCGCGAAACGAAAGCCTGGCAGAAATCGATGAGAAGCTGGTTGCAATCAGTCAGCAACTGCAACGGGCAGTGCCGGGTATTAATATCCATCCGGTACCCAATAAGCTTTTATGCACGTTGGGACGGAGCACGGTAAAAATTGAAGTTAACGGGATTAAGCGGGGCATTATCGGATCTACAATAGATTTGCCTCTATGTGCTAAAGCACAAGGGGAATTCGGGATGTTCTGTAAAGCCCGGATAGTGCCTTTGGAACAACTTTATGGTGGAAAAATCGCAGCAGCCCTTAGCCGTCAGCATCCACGCGATTTATTTGATTACAATTATATGGAAACGGAGAAAATCGACAACTTGAAACGAGGTTTTATTTTTGCCCTGTTGGGAAGCGACAAACCGGTTATCGAATCACTAGCACCGCACGCGATAAGCCAGCAGGAAGCCTTGGAGAACCAGTTTCGTGGCATGACTGACATTCCTTTTACTTATGAAAACTACGAAACAGCACGGGAACAGCTTATCGTATTTGTCAACGCAATGCTGAGTGAAGAAGACAAAGCATTCCTTGTTAGTTTTGAAGAAGGCAATCCGCTCTGGGAAAACTCCGGGTACAGCGATTTTCAGAATTTTCCATCGGTGCAATGGAAGCTGCTTAATATTAACAAACTGAAAAAACAGAATCCTGAAAAACACAAACAGGAAGTGAATCGGCTAAAAGCATATCGGAGGATGGATTAGAGAAACTTCCTTTGAAAAAGCAATGAGCTGTTGGGTACAAATACATTTTTATCCAGATAAAACTGTATTCACACGACACTTTTATCAAGATAAAAGTAAAAAGGGCATTCCCTGCCGCAAGCTGCCATTAAAGCGCCACTCACTACTAATTCATTTAGAATTCGCATATTGATATAAGACTCGTCCTACTTTCGCCCTCCAAATAGTAAAAAGTGAAAGTACAATGCAACAAGAAGACGATTTAAGGGCACTGGCGAAAGTCATGGATTTTATGCGTGCGCTGAGTATTCTATTTGTGGTTATAAACATCTATTGGTTTTGCTACCAGTCGATGGTTGACTGGGGTATCAACATCGGGCTAATCGATAAAATCCTTTTGAATTTCAACCGCACAGCCAATCTGTTTGGAAATATTCTTAACACAAAACTTTTTTCAGTAGTCTTTCTGGCCTTGTCCTGCCTCGGCACAAAAGGGGTCAAACAGGAAAAAATCACCTGGGTCAAAATTATCGTTTCCCTTTTTATTGGCTTTGTGCTTTTCTTTTTCAACTGGTGGTTGCTGGCTTTACCGGTACCATCAGTTGTCAAAACAGCATTTTACATTATTACGATGGCTGCCGGTTATCTATGTTTGCTGGCAAGTGGAGTTTGGATGAGCCGCTTATTGAAAAGTAACCTGATGGAAGATGTTTTCAATACCGAAAACGAGTCGTTTATGCAGGAAACACGCCTGATTGAAAATGAATATTCAGTAAACCTGCCTACCCGTTTCTATTACAAAAAGAAATGGAACAACGGCTGGATTAATGTTGTAAATCCTTTTCGTGCAGGTATTGTGCTCGGGACTCCCGGCTCCGGGAAAAGTTACGCGGTAATTAATCAGTTTATCAAACAGCAGATTGAAAAAGGGTATTCACAATATATCTACGATTTGAAGTTTCACGACCTCTCGACAATTGCCTATAACCACCTACTGAAAAACCAACGCGGGTACCAAAAAGTGCCGACTTTTTATGTCATTAATTTCGACGACCCAGCACGTTCACACCGGTGCAACCCGATTAATCCCTCATTTATGAGCGATATTTCGGATGCCTACGAGAGTGCTTATACTATTATGCTGAACCTGAACCGTACCTGGGTACAGAAACAGGGCGACTTTTTTGTGGAATCACCAATTATTCTGTTTGCAGCCATTATCTGGTATTTGCGCATATACAAAAAAGGCCGGTATTGCACCTTTCCTCATGCCATCGAGTTCCTGAACAAACGGTACGAAGATATTTTCCCTATTCTGACGAGCTATCCCGAACTGGAAAATTACCTTTCGCCGTTTATGGATGCATGGATGTCTGGGGCGCAAGACCAGTTGCAGGGGCAGATTGCATCGGCTAAAATCCCGCTTTCGAGGATGATTTCGCCACAACTGTACTGGGTTATGTCGGGCGATGAATTTACGCTGGATATAAACAATCCCAACGACCCGAAAGTGTTGGTTGTGGGCAACAATCCCGACCGCCAGAATATTTACGGCGCTGCCTTGGGCTTGTACAACAGCCGTATCGTAAAACTGATTAATAAAAAAGGCCAGCTAAAAAGTTCGGTTATCATCGATGAGTTACCTACTATTTATTTCAAAGGGCTGGATAACCTGATTGCCACCGCACGAAGTAACAAGGTTGCCGTATTGCTCGGCTTTCAGGATTTTTCGCAGTTAAAGCGTGATTATGGCGACAAGGAAGCTGCCGTAGTCATGAATACCGTTGGTAATATTTTCTCCGGCCAGGTTGTGGGCGATACGGCCAAAAACCTGTCGGAGCGTTTTGGTAAGGTTTTGCAGAAACGCCAATCGATGACCATTAACCGCAACGATAAATCATCCTCCATCAGCACCCAGTTGGACAGCCTTATTCCGGCCAGCAAAATTTCCACACTTACTCAAGGTATGTTTGTTGGAGCAGTTGCCGATAATTTTGATGAGCGTATTGAGCAAAAAATATTCCATGCCGAAATTGTAGTGGATAGTGTGAAGGTTTCCTCCGAAACCAAAGGATACAAACCAATCCCGGTAATCACCAACTTTGTTGACAAAAGCGGCGTTGACCGAATGAAGGAAATGATTCAGGAAAACTACAACAGCATAAAAGAAGAAACAAAACAAATCGTCGTCGAGGAGTTGGAACGGATAAAAAATGACCCTGCACTTTGTCATTTGTTGCCGCAAAAAGAAAAATAAAAATTGGAATAATCAATTTACCTGAAACATAGAAATATTTTCTGCAACTCCACAATGAAAATGTTTACCACTGGGATTGCTATCTCACATACCCTTTTTCACTCCTTCGAGAAATACCCGACCTCATCTTCGTTTCCCCCTCTCCTGTTTTGGATATCCTCCAAAAATTCACTAAACTGTAAAGCTCCGAAAGAGAATTAATGTTATGGGAAAATAGACATTGAAATAAATCATAAAGGTGATTTTCTCAAACAGTAAAGTCAATTCCGGTTGGGAGGGAAAGTCTCCTTAAATCTTAGGTTGAATTTAATTGACGTCAAAGGATAATATGGAACTTCAATTGCTACATGATTTCCTGAAATCAGGAAAAACACAGAAAGCGTTCGCTGAAGAAAGTGGTATGCCGATCAATTCATTAGCTAAACAGCTAACAAAACAGTTGCGAAAACTGGAAAAAACGAGCGTCATAAATCTAACCGACTACGTAAAAAATAAGCAATCCATCTTAATTGTCGAAGTAAGACGTAAAAATGAAATGTGGCTCCTGGCAATAGAAGCTTATAACAGGGAAATGAAGAAAATAGAGGCCCGGAAGGTACTTTCCGAAAATTATTGTTTCTCGTTTGAAGAAGTCGCCCGGTTTAGCAAATGGTTCGACCGGATGAGTGCTCAAACTCACTATTTAGCAGAAGAATCTGACACCTATTTGTACGCCAAGATTCAGAAAATTATCAATCACTAACCGAACCATTTTATTCAACCAGAATAAGGGAAAGTAAATTCTCCATTAGTAACAAAATTAAAACCGTTTAGGCATTGAAACTGCTTACTTTGAAATTGCGTGGTTGCACTCGAGGTGATATTTCTCCCGAAGGTTGGATCGTTAATATGATGAAAGTAATTGGTGGATTGAACTAGTAAATAGATTGCCAGAATAGTTTAATCTGTGTTTTAAACGCGTTTATTTTTCAGTATTGAACGTTTGTTTATAATCCAAAAACCGCTAGTTTTACAAATACTCTTTAGTAGATTGTAGGAAATTAAAAAACTCTCATTCTTATCGCGTTGAAAGTCTGATTAGTATTTCGCCAATTGAACGGATAAAACTAATTTACTAACCTGAGTTCGATTTTAAAATAAGGCAATTTGGTCTGTTCGGATAACCTCATATTTAATTGCTGGTTTCTTTGGGAAGAAGCAATAAGCGATTAAGCCTGAAATCAGGTTTGTAACAAAATTCCCAAACGAGCGATGCCTGGAATGTTCGATGGAACAGATATTCTTCAACTCATCGTTAATTGTTTCGATAACAGAGCGTTTTCTGAGCATTATTTTATCCTTCATTTCCATAAACACGTTCTTCATGTTGTTTCGGATCTGGGTAATCAGGTGCAGTCCATCAACGAATAAAACCTCGGTCAGTTGCTGGGAAATGTAACCCTTATCAGCGTATAGTTTTCCCTTTAACTTTTCGATGAACCTTTTGTCTTTCAGTGGTTCACGGTCGTCGGTATTTCCGGGTGTGAGTACAAAGTTTAGGATTTCACCCTTATCATTAATTACAAAATGAAGTTTAAATCCGAAAAAATACCCCATCGTCGATTTTCCGCGTTGAGCTAAGCCATCGAATACCTTATGCCTTGGAATACGTTTATTTTTACAAACCCGAATCGGGGTAGAATCGATAAAAGAGATTCCGGTGCATTGCCCAAGACAACAAGTTTTTAAAAATAAGGTCATTGGAAGTGCTGTCGACTGAACTAATTCAACAAATCGGTTGTAGGAAACAGTGTTCGGAAAATCAGCGAAAAGATGCTCCTTGATATAATGAAGGTAGAAATGCTTGAGATTCTTAAACGCTCCATAGTGGGACATCACCACGATAGTAATCACTTCGCTATGGCTCATGCGGGGCTTTCTTTTGGCTTGATTCCCCAAACTATGGTTTGAGATACTTTTGTCGAATTGCAGGCAAAACTCGTCTATTAAGTAGAAAATTTCTGTAATTTTATCTCTCGTTAATTGCATGGATTTACTTCTAATTATTTGTTTGTCAGACTTTTAAATTAGTAAATTCCATGCTTTTATTCAAATATCCTGCTACTTTATTTAATACAAACTGCTTAAATTCAGGAAATTAATAATCGAACTCAGGTTAATA
>CAYOJD010000127.1:0-8337 GCA_964404205.1 uncultured Prolixibacteraceae bacterium | reverse complement strand
CCTGGTACCCCCTGCTCCCAAAGCAGGTGCGCTAGCCGGGCTGCGCTACACCCCGATTGTGCTTGACGTTGGCCAGAATGGCACTGGATTTCTCCCGAAAAGCGATGCAAAAGTAAACACCTTTACCTTTTTTACAAACTTTTTCCTGTTTTTTTTGAAAAAATCTCTCTTTTATCACCGCCGGTTACTCCAATTGATTTTTACCTAAAATGCAAGTGGTTGTCTTTGATGGTGTTGCTGTTGTTGTAAATCAGGTTTATTAAACCAAATAAAAAGGTTGACCCTCCGTGTGCGCTAACTGCGTCTATTTTTTAACTTTGTAGAAACAACCAAATTTATCATTACAATGAAACAATTCCGATTTATGTTATTGTTGCTTCTGTTTACCGTCGCTTATGTGGCTACGGCACAGGAACGTCCGGGACCTCAGCCTGCTCCCGAAACAGGGGAAAAATTCAAATTGGGAATGGCTGGTTATACATTTGTTAAATTTGATCTCGATAAAACGCTCGAAACACTTCAAAAGTGCGATGTTCACTATCTCTGCATCAAAGATTTCCATTTGCCGCTAAACAGCACTGACGAACAAATTGCTGCCTTTCATGCCAAATTAAAAGAGAAAGGGGTGACCGGTTATGCGGTAGGTCCCATTTATATGCGAAGCACCGATGAGATTGACCGCGCTTTCGATTATGCCAAAAGGGTCGGTGTTAAACTGATTGTGGGTGTCCCCAATTACGATTTGTTGCCTTATGTCGACCAAAAGGTGAAGGAATACGATATGCATTATGCCATTCACCTTCACGGCCCCGATATGGCTGTTTATCCCGATGCCGATGATGTGTGGGCACATGTGAAAGATTTAGACCCTCGTATGGGAATGTGCCTCGATATTGGGCACGATACCCGCAACGGCAAAGACCCTGTAGTTGATTTAGAGAAGTACCGGTCGCGCGTATTTGACATCCATATTAAAGATGTAACCGGAACCACCAAACTGGGCTACTCGCTCGAAATAGGCCGTGGGATCATTGACTTTCCTGCCTTCGTAAAAATGTTGCGAAAAGTAGGTTATACCGGTGTTTGCAGTCTCGAACATGAGAAAGATATGACCGATCCTTTTATCGGTATTGCCGAATCAATAGGTTTTTTTAGAGGAATTGTCGAATCCACCAAATAATAATCCATTGAAGTGACAGATAAAAAAGGCAATCGGTTAATTTCGGTTGCTTTTTTTTATGTATAAGACAATGTTGTTACCAAACACCTGGAATAGTTGTCTGGCATTTCTTGCATTTCCCGTTCTGAAGGTGATTTGTAATTCCTTTCATCCCTTTGCGCTCCACAACAACTGCATTGCATTTTGGACATACGGTTTGCTGGCTGCCATGCTCCGGCAGATTGTCGATATAAACATACTGAAGCCCTGCCGAAAGAGCTATATCTCTGGCTTTGAGTAACTGTTGTTCCGGGGTGGGCGAAAGCTGAGTCAGCCGGTACATCGGTTTAAATTTATTGAAATGGAGAGGCGTTGCCCCGAAACCATTCTCCATCATCCAGTCGCACATTTTTTTTATCAGGTCAAAGTTGTCAGTCCAGCCTGGAACCAGCAGATGGGTTATTTCCGTCCAAACATTGAGCTCTTTCAATGTCTTCAATGTGTTGAATATCGGGAAAATAGAATTTCCGGTTAGTTTCTGATACGTAGCATCGCTGAAGGCTTTAACATCGATTACGGCAGCATCGAGATAGGGGGCCAACTCCCGCAACGGGGCATCGTTAATCGAACCATTCGAGACCCAAACATTGCCGATCCCATTTTCCCGAGCCATTTTAGCCGTGTCAAGCATATATTCGTAAAAAGCTACCGGTTCGGTGTAACTGTAGGCAATGGTTTTAATATTTTTTTGGTTACACATTTTTATCGCCTGTTCAGGGAAAAGTTCCAGATGGGTGACTTCGGCCGGCGATTTCTGAGAAACACTCCATACGATGCAGTACATACACGAAGATGTACATCCGGCTGTACCCAGGGCCAACATTTTGCTTCCAGGCTTAAAGTGGTACAGCGATTCGTTCTCAGGGGTTTCTGTGTTGACATAATAGGGGTTTCCGTAAGCTGTAGTTACCAGCTTGTTGTTCTGAACCAATTTCGTCCTGCAGTCGCCCGGACGGCTAATTGTTACATTGCAACGGTTTGGACAGAGGTGGCATTTTATCCCCCGTGGCGTTTGGTTGTAATAGAGTGCCTCGCGCGTAAATTTATTTGGATTGTCTATTGTGGTAAATACTGCTCCCATAGCGGGTCGACAGGCTATAAAAGCTGTCCCGGCTACCCCAAATTGTAAAAATGATCTTCTTCTCATGGTCAAGCTTAAATGTAACTCCTGTTATTAAAAGTACGAAAAATAATAATCCGCAAATGGCTGTAATGCCCGGTAAGGCTATATATATTGACGAAACAGGTAACGCCCGACGATGCTCCATCCATAGATTTTGGCTGACAGTCCCATTTTTTAAGTGAAACGTCTGGCTAAAAATGAAATCAAGTTGCCACAAAAGGGGTGGACGGCTGATCATATTGACCGTTTATCCAATAACATGGACGATACTGGTCACGATGCATTTTTGTACATAATATGAGGAATTCGCGGACTAAAAAAAGCTGCGAAAATGTGGAGATTAACCCCAGCATTCCCGCAGCAGCCGATAAATGAATAGAATTGGATGATAAAGTTTTCACTTAACGGAATGACCTGTTAGTAGATGGTTCGGCTCAAGATTTCGAGTTGTACTTCTTTGGGCAATTCCACAAATTTGGCACTGAAACCTCCTACACGAACAATCAGATTGGCATACAGCTCGGGTTGCTTCATTGCATTTTCGAGATCGGTACGTCCTATACAGGTTATCATACATTGGGCACCGCCTTTTTCCCAATAGGTCTTGAGCAGCAACTCTGTTTTGTCGCGGTAGGTAGTTAGCATCTCTTTTGAGAACTTCATATTTTGGACAGCCCCGGCATGGATATTGGTAGCTGGTTTAACCAGTGAATTCAGAAATGCAGTGATGCCATTTTTATCGCTACCTCCGGTTGGATTGTTGGCATTGGCCATAAATGTCCGTTCAGGGCGCCCGTCGGGGGTTGCAGCCGTTTGCAATCCCATTGTCGTGTTGGCACTGTTGTTGATAATGACTATCAGGTACGAATGCAATCCGGCTTTGTTTGCCATGTCTCGGGTCGCTGTACAGACATGCCTGTCGACTTCCACCCTGATGGGGTCGGCATAATCATCATCATTCCCAAACTTTGGGGCGTTCAGTAATATTTTCTGCTCCTTCTCAAAACCGACAAAATTGGCCTTGGTCATTTGTCTGATTTGTTCGAGGGTAAAGATTTTATCTTCATAAACCAGCTTCTTGATAGCTGCCAGGCTATTGGCCGTATTGGTATTGCCATAACTTTCGAGTGTTCCGCCTAAATAGCGAATGCCCCCTCCAAAAACTCCTTTGCCACGTTCAATGCAGTCGTCAAAAACCATACTTAAGAAGAGATATGGTGCTCCTTTCGCTGCAATGTCATATTCCAGTCTTTCCTGATAAGCCAGTTGTTCGACGTAGCGTTCGACATTTTTCTTGTAAGCATTGAAGAAATCGTCATAAGTTTCAAACGAACCCAGTTCACTGGCCGGGACTCCTGCCGGTTGGCCAGTCAGCGGATTGATGCCTTGGTTGAGGGTTACACTTAAAGCCTGTAACAGATTGATTACGCCACTGGGTGTTCCTACACTACGGTGATACAGGATATATTCGCCGCAACCGAAGGGCAGATAGTGAATAGCCTCTTCGTACGGGATATTGAATGCTTGCATAACCGATGGAATATTGATCTCGTCGTTGTACAGCATTGGATAAGGTACGCCGCTTGCAATTACATCGAGCCCCTTTTGATAAAGTGCAGGGTTTTGCCCATCGTAGAACCGCATCGAGAATTGAGGTGCCACACAATGTGCCCTGCGTGTAACTTCGAGTGCGGCCAATGCAAACCGGTCGGCATTGACTTCGTTACGCCGCCCTTTACCCCCGACAAATATTCTCGAATCCCAGATGTTTTTCTTGATGTCAATCATCTTCCAGAGATTGACCATCAAATCTATAGCCTCTTCCTCTTTGAGTATCCCGTTGTCGATGTCATGAACATAGAGATCGCCCATATATTCGTCCATCCTTCCATAGTTGATAGTCCCGGCTATATTGGCATATAGAAACATCAACTGCAGCCCCTCCCTGAATGTGACCGGTTTATTGACCGAGATATTCCTGAGCGCCTTCTCCATTTCGAGCAATTCACTTTGTCTGGCGGAGGTCTTTGCCTGCGCAGCCTGGGCCTTGGCCATATCGGCATAGTAATGGGCAACTTTGCCAAATAAATCGAGGGCCTTTTCCATACCGGTGTAAAGTTGAAACCGTTCACTACCGGAAGACACTGTTTGTTTGTATTTTACAATTTCATTTCGCAGGCCGGGAATGCCAAGCCTGATGAGTTTATCAAAGTCGCATTGCGTGCCCGACATGCGATAGAGTGGTGCTGCAATCACCGGATCGGTTTGCCATCCTTCTGAATTCAGTACCGCTTTCATTTTTGGCGTGAAGGCATTGCGGCATTGCTGATTGCTGTTTTCATCAGTCCAGTAAGCAATCAGTTCATCGGCTCTCTTTTTGTTGGCCGAAGTTGTTAACGGGTTGTCGCGTAATGCTTCAACACGTTCATTGTCGATGTAATATCCAAATCCACCGGCCGATTGTGCCATAAACCCAATTGCAGGTTTGACCTCTCTTCCTGCAAAAAGATCGCCATCCTGAATATCGCAGAAATAGAGCGGGTATTGAACTTTCAGACATTCAACCTCACGCAGTGCCGTCGATGCATTGGAATGTTTCCGATAGCTCTCGGTAAAAAGGTTGATTTGTTCGATATAACGGTTGGGGTTGGCAAAGAATTGATTTTGATTTTCTTTGACAATCTCCCCGGCCCCGGGCATCTGTACTTCGGCGCCATTGGTCATTGCCGGTAGAACGGACAACGCTGCCGCACCTTGGGCGGTGAGGGTAAGAAATCTTCTTCTGGAGAGTTCGTTTGGCTTTTTCATTGCAAATTATATCAAGTCGTCGATTTTTTATACATTCTTTTAGCCTCTTTTAATATTCCGGCATCCCAGCTCACGGATGCGGTTCACCCACTTATCGGCCGTCTCCTGGCTCACCGATTTCGATTCGATGGGATACAACGGCCGCCCAATCTGTTTGTATTTTCCTGAGCCAAAATCATGGTAGGCCATAATCTCGACCTGTTTGATGGCTAAATATTGCTGCGAAAGCGAAGCAATTGCCCTGAAATGTTCGTCGTTGTCGTTGATTCCCGGAATAACTATACAGCGCAATGTGATGTGGGCATTGTTTGCTGATAGCAACGCAAGGTTTTGCAGCACGGTTGATATTTCGACTCCTGTATAACGCTTGTGATCGAACGGATCGGTTATCTTATAGTCGAAATAGAAATAGTCGACCAGCGGTAATATTTTTTTGAATTGCGCAGCAGTTCCGCATCCTTCGCTTTCTACACAGGTATTCAGTCCATTCTGACGCGCTTTTGACAAAATTTCGTAGGCAAAATCGAATTGGAAAAGCGGGTCGCCTCCCGATAAGGTAATGCCACCGCCCGAATTGCGGTAGTAATCCTTATCTTTTATCACCTCGGCAATTATGGTATCGGCATCGGTTTCGTAGCCATAGATTTTGAGTGCATTTTTGGGACATTCGTCAATACATAACCGGCATGCATTGCATTGGTCGAAAGCCACGAACAGCAATCCGTTTTTGGGCTGAAGCGCTGACTCCGGACAATGTTCGGCACATTTCATACAGTTGTTGCAGAGGTTACCGTCGAAGGCCAGTTGAGGGTCGGGCGAAATCGATTCGGGATTACAACACCAGACACATTGAAACGGGCATCCTTTCAAAAAAACCACTGTTCTTATGCCGGGGCCGTCGTGAAGCGCAAATTTTTGAATGTCGAATACAATTCCTTTCATTGAGCAGGCATTAGTACCCCAAAACTACCAACTGAAAGGCGATTTAAGGTGGAATATTATCTCATTCAGGGGGTAAATTTCGTTCATTTGCCACTGCATAATGGGCCGGCGACAGGCCAAACTGCTGTTTAAAGCACTTGCTGAAATATTTGGGGTCGTTGAACCCTACCTGATACGCCACTTCTGAAATGCTTTCCGGTTTTTGAACAATTAATTGCGCAGCCCGTTTCAGCCGGATCTCTTTAATCAACTCCGTGACGGTTACTCCTGCAATGCTATTTATCTTTCGGTAGAGTTGTGGCCGGCTGAGGCACATGCCTGTACACAGTTCGCCAACCCCGAAATCGGGATTCGAAATGTTTTCTTCGATAATCAAAATCGCCTTTTGCAGAAACTGTAAATCGGCCGGCTCGGTTACCACAGCAGTTGGTTGAATCAAATGATGGTTGGGGGCTCGTTTGTGGTTGATTTCTTCAGGCGAAACAATCGTGCCTGCTTTTGATTTTTTTGTAAAGACATTGAAATAGGCATATCCGGTCAAAGCGGTTATGATAAGTAATAGCGTTATCAGTATTACCGTTGGGGTGCCGGAACTTTTGATTACGATGGTGATATTTCTTGCTTTATTGTTCCATATCCCATCTTCGTTGGCTGCGACAACCGAAAAGAGGTAGGTGCCGGGAGGAACCGACGAGTAGGTTGCTGTTGGATGACTCCCGGCCATTTGCCATTCATTGTCATACCCTTTGAGCATATATTTTATGCGGTTTCTGGCCGGATTAAAGTAGCCCAGGGCTGCCATTTGCAATGAAAAATTGGCTTGACTGCTTTTTATGGTAATTAAATTACTGGTCTCTATGGTTTGTTGTAACGGAGCCCCGTTTCCGATGTTCGCTTCTTCATCATTGATTTTCAGTCCTACAAGTGCCGGTTGCGGTAATACCTGATTGTCGCTAATGCTGTCGGGATGAAACCAAACAAGGCCTCGTACCGAACCCAAATAGAAATTGCCTGCCGAATCTTTATCGATTGCCCTTGGCACAAAGGCATTGGCCGGAAGCCCGTCATTAAAATCGTAATTGCGCACTTTTTGGGTTGCAGGGTCAACCGACGATATGCCTTTTTGCGTACTGAGCCAAATACGGTTCTCCCGATCATTGGTTACCGATGCTATCCAGTCGCTGGTTAACCCGTCTGACATGGTAAATGTTGCAGTTGTATTCCCCGAACTGTCGATACGATTAAGCCCGGCATGGGTGCCTGCCCATAGGTTGCCCTTATTGTCGCAGCACAGCGACTCTACAAAATTGTCGGAGACCGGAATCACTTTAGCCCCTTCTTTATCTCTGTTCGTACCATTGAGCCAACTCACCCCACCGCCCCAGGTCCCAATCATGAGCCCGTACTTCCCGTCCAGAAAGCACGATGGATAATGGCATACCGGAAGTTGTTTACTACCGGTGTATAGAATTTCCGTTACCTTCCATAAATCTGATGCGCCGTCGTAAACAATGCGGTAAGCGGCACCCAGCGCACCCACCCAGAAACAGTTACTCCCTGACGGCGCGATGGTCCAAATCTGTTTTTTGAATAAGCCGTCAGGGGCTGAGTTGTCGAAAAGCAGTTTTGTAAATTGTTTTTTCCTTTTGTCGAAACGCATCAGTTCCCCGGCCGATGCGCAAATCAGCTGGTCTTTATCCTCCATTCGGGCCATCGAAACCAGTCCGTTGTTTGAAAGCGGGTAGGTATCGCAGCGAAGTGTTTCGGGATGCAGACGAACCAGTTCATGGTTTGTCGAAAAATAGAGATACCCTGAGCCGTGATCGAACAACAAACTGCTTACATTGGATTGACTGAAGGGGAGGGAAGAGGGAATTTTAATAAATTGTTTAGCCGTGGGGTTTAACTTTCCTACAGAGCCATCCTCGCAGCCAACCCAAACGATGTTGGTTTGGTCAATGAATATTGCCGTCACATTGGCTACGTTGCTCAGGATCCCCCCTACCAGTTGGTAAGGAGTTGCCGGGGAACTAAAATAAAGCAATCCGGCTGACGAACCGGCCCAAATCTCGCCATGGTTGCCTTTTTGTAGATCCCTGAAGTTGGGGATTACCAATGGCGGAACAATGGTAGTAAACTCTTTTTTGACCATGTGATAGGCCAAAAGCCCGCTACCCCAGCTGCCCAGCCATAAAACATCGGGGGATACCTGCTCAATACAGTAAATATTGGCATCGGTAAAGGG
>CAYOJD010000126.1:0-8372 GCA_964404205.1 uncultured Prolixibacteraceae bacterium | reverse complement strand
CAAATCTTGTGCGGGGTGGGCCTCCTGCATTTTAAGCCGTTGGTATCAGTATCATGGCTCTCATTGCGGAAAGTGGTTGAATTTGAAATTCATAAAATGCTATAAAAGAGTTTATTATACACTATTTATTCATTCAAAAAAATAAGTACTATGCCAAAAATCCGATTGTTATCAATCATTTTGTTTCTGTTTGCAACACAGTGGGTTAACGGCCAACAGGACGAAACCCGGCTGATGCGGTTTCCGACCATCAACGGGAACGCTATCGTCTTCAGTTATGCCGGCGACCTCTATACGGTAGATGCCAATGGGGGTACTGCCAGAAAGTTAACCAGCGATATCGGTTACGAAATGTTTGCCCGATTCTCGCCTGATGGCCAGCATATTGCCTTTACAGGGCAGTACGATGGCAATACGGAACTGTTTACCATTCCGGCGCAAGGCGGTGACCCCAAACGACTTACCATTACAGCCACGCTCGAGCGTGACAAAATCTCCGACCGAATGGGCCCAAACAACATTGTGATGGCCTGGTCGCCCGATGGGAAACAGATTGTTTACCGTTCGCGCAAGCAGACTTTCAACGATTTCAAAGGACAGCTCTTTACGGTTTCTGCCGACGGGGGAATGTCAAGCGAACTGCCATTGGCTGAAGGGGGCTTTTGTTCTTTCTCGCCCGATGGTCAGCAACTGGCCTTTAACCGTGTGTTCCGCGAATTTCGAACCTGGAAATATTACCAGGGCGGTATGGCTGACGACATCTGGATATTTGATTTTAAATCGAAGAAAATCAAAAGTATAACGAACAATGCAGCACAGGACATCATACCCATGTGGGCCGGCGAAGAGATATTCTTTCTTTCAGACCGCGACCGTTCGATGAACCTTTTCTGCTACAATACCCAATCGGGCGAGACTTCGAAAGTGACCCACTTTACCGACTACGATATCAAATTTCCATCATTGGGCAATGGCTACATTGTTTTCGAAAAGGGGGGCTACATCTACAAAATGAGCATTACGGACAAAAGGCCGGTGAAAGTGCCCATTACTATCCATAACGATTTCGGATGGGCCCGTAAGGAGCTGAAAGACGCATCGAAAGCTATCACCGGTGCCGACTTGTCGCCTGATGGCGAAAGGGTGGTTTTCAGCGCCCGTGGCGAAGTATTCAGTGTCCCTTCCAAAAAAGGGTTGACCTACAACCTGACCCAGACTTCAGGGGTGCACGAACGGGAAGCAATATGGTCGCCCGATGGCAAATATATTGCCTGGCTTTCGGACCAATCGGGCGAATTCGAAATCTATATCCGTAAACAGGATGGTTCAGAAGCGCCCGTTCAACTAACCTCGGGCGAGGATACCTATAAATTTCGTCTTGTCTGGTCGCCCGACAGTAAGAAGATTGCCTGGGCCGACCGAAAACTGCGCCTTCGCTACGTCGACATCGAAACCAAATCGGTGACTGAAGTCTTCCAGGCCCGCTATGGACAGGTGAACGGTTACAACTGGTCGCCCGACAGCAGATGGCTCACTTTCAGTAACCCAACCGAGAATAATTTCAATGTTATCAGTGTGTATAGTCTCGACAGTAGAAAGATTACCGATTTGACCGACAACTGGTACAACTCCGGTAGTCCATCATTCTCTGACGATGGTAAATATATTGTCTTCACTTCGGAACGCGATTTTAACCCCATTTACAGCAATACCGAGTGGAATCACGCCTATACCAATATGTCTCGTATCTACCTTTCGGTGCTTTCAGCCAAAACCACATCCCCTTTTGCCCCGACCAATGACAGCGTAAAAATTGCTGCCGTTCCAAGAGACGACAAACCAGCAGACAAACCGGCATCTAAAGAGGATAAGGCTACTCCGGCAGCTCCCAAAGTGAAAAACGTGGTGATTGATACCGAAAATATTCAGAACCGAATCGTGTCGCTACCGGTTGCTCCATCGCGTTATGGCAATATCGAATATATCGATGGAAAAGTTTATTACAATCAATTCGGCGAAGGCGGTACAACGGCCAAATTCTACGACCTGACCAAGAAAGAGGAGAAGGAACTGGGTAAATTCAACTTTTCCATCTCACCGAACGGCAAAAAGATGCTGGTCCGCGAAAGGGACAGCTGGTCTGTAATCAACCTTCCGACCGATCAGGTGAAACTGAACGAAAAAGTCGATATCTCCAAAATGGAAGCCTGGGTCGATTATTCACAAGAGTGGAAACAAATTTACGATGAGAGCTGGCGGCAGATGCGCGACTTTTTCTATGTCGAAAATATGCACGGGGTCGATTGGAAAGCGATGCACGACAAATACAGTGTCCTGGTTCCCTATGCACGCCATCGCGACGATTTAACCTATATTATTGGCGAACTGATTGGCGAACTCAATGTTGGCCATGCCTATGTGAACAGTGGCCCCATGCAGGAGCCTAAACGGATCAAAACCGGTCTGCTTGGCGCCAAACTGACCAAAGATGCATCAGGCTATTTTAAAATCGAGTCGATACTGAAAGGGGCCAACTGGAGCAAGCAATTGCGTTCGCCACTAACCGAAATTGGTGTAAATGCCGTAGCCGGCGATTATATTGTAGCCATCAATGGCCAATCGACCAAAAACGTTGCCGATATCTATTCATTGCTGATCGATAAATCAGAAGAGCCTGTTGAACTGTCACTTAACAGTCAGCCAAACGAAAACGGAGCCCGCGAAGTGATTGTCATCCCGCTTGAAACAGAGGCTTCGCTCTACTATTACAACTGGGTTCAGCAGAATATCGAGAAGGTGAACAAAGCCACCAACGGGGAAGTGGGTTATATTCATATTCCCGATATGAGTGCTGTAGGATTGAACGAATTTGTCAAATTGTTCTATCCGCAGCTTGACAAAAAAGGATTGATTATCGACGACCGGGGCAATGGCGGGGGCAATGTATCGCCCATGATTATCGAAAGACTACAACGTGAAGCAGGCCGTGCTACCATGCGCCGCAATCTGCCTGACCCCAATCCGGTGCCCAATTCCACCTTCCTGGGGCCTAAAGTGCTGCTTATCGACAAATACTCGGCATCCGACGGCGACCTTTTCCCCTATGGCTTTAAACATTTCAAACTGGGAACTGTAATTGGGACCCGTACATGGGGCGGTGTAGTGGGCATTAGCGGTTCACTGCCGTTTATCGATGGCGCCGATTTGCGCAAACCTGAATTTGCATCCTACTCGTCGGAATCGAGCGACTGGATTATCGAAGGACACGGTGTTGAGCCTGATATTGTACTGGACAATGACCCGTATCGCGAATATATGGGAGAGGACGACCAGTTGAATAAAGCCATTGAACTGGCCAAAGAAAAAATCCCTGCCGAATACAAAGCGTTGCCGGCCATTCCCAAAGCACCGGACAAATCAAAACAATGATTCGTTTACCCATTAAAAAAGGCCGCATAAGCGGCCTTTTTTAATGGGTTTTTAATCTCTGTCGAACATTAGTTTGTCGGCCCCACAAATCGGACAAGTCCAGTCATCGGGCAAATCTTCAAACCTGGTCCCGGTAGGAATCCCCGAAATCGGATCACCCTTGTCTGTTTCATACGTGTAACGGCACAACTGACATTGCCACACCTCGTTATCAGTCGAAACCTCATCTTTGGGGGCTATTTTTTCCTTATCGATATAAGTAGGGGCATTCTTCGGAGAAAAGCCTTTCAAAACCTCGCGGTAGTAAGCATAAGTCAATGGCTTGGTCTCTGCATCAATAACCCCGTTGTCGAGCGCTTCGCCGATAAAAAGTACATGGGAACCCACATCGATAGTCTGCACTACTCTACAGTCGAACCATGCGATTGACGAATCCGTGACCACCGGTGAACCACTCGGCCCGGCAAAGTAATTCACCCCTTTAAACTTATCGAGCTCGCGGCCGCTGCGGTAGCCAAACTCCCCGATAAGCCCGGCCGATGCTTTCTCACCCAGAATCGAAAAGGCAAACGCCCCGCTTTCGCTGATGATTTGATAACTGTAATTCTCTTTGTTGCAACTAATGCCAAACTGAGGCGGATTGGCTGTCACCTGAAATACGGTATTGGCTACATAGCCTGTTTTCTGCCCTTTGGCTTCCGATGTCACCAGATAAAGGCCATAGGTGATTTTAAAATAGGATTCAATATTCATGTGGTATCTGTTTTAGTATAAATTGCCGTTGAAAGATAGTGAATTCTGCAATTGGCTCATTACCTGACCACCCTCTTTTTTTCGGAACATCAAGTGCCGTTTAAAAAACACTCAACCAGTAAATTTGCTTCATGACGAAATGGTTTTCTACCATCGAAAAAGTATCCGGCGGATATTTTTTCGATACGGAAATAGGCGACAAATAATGATAATCAGGGTTCGATGGAACTTTTTTACGTCAACGATGTATTATATATTTGATTTGTAATTTAAAAATAAAAACAATGGCTATTTTTTCTTTTGGTGAAACGGTGCAAGGTTATGGGTTCAAGGTGATGAACGAACGCGAAATTCGCGGTATTTCCGGGATAATGCTGATGTTGGGGATATTTGGTTTCATTCAGGCATTTATCCTGCAACATTATCAGGTGCTTCCTTATGTCTCTGGAATTATGCTGTTTCATTTTTCGATATCGGTACTTGTCAATCCCAATTTTTCGCCCATTACGCTTTTGGCGAAACTATTTGTCCGGAAACAGTCTCCGATATATATCGGCGCTGTACAGAAACGATTTGCATGGACGCTGGGAATTATCCTTTCGCTGACCATTTTTATTTTTTCTCTGCTTTTGTACCAAACGGGCGATACTTCCTATTTTGGGCCTGCCTGTATGCTCTGTATCGTTTGTATGCTTTTAATGTTTCTGGAAACAGCTTTTGCCATCTGTGTAGGCTGTAAATTGTATTTTATGGCTATCAGGCTAAAATTACTTAAGGCGCCGGAAGTCAGACCCAACTGCATGGGCGATTCGTGCGAAATCTAATGAGATAAATTCTGATTGAATCATAAAACAGGGGGGTGTTCAATAAAATATTGGCACCCTCTTTTTGTATTTTGTCAACCATAATAAATCGGGTTGCAGGTTTTGCCAATAATATTCAGTCAAATTAATTTCCGGACCAACAACCGGAGAGAAACTAACTGACAAAATCACACCTGAAAATAACATCGCTTCTGTTTAAAAATGATTATATTCGCACGTTATCGCACACGGAACAATATAATAACCAGCTAAAACTACGCACATGACGAACAGAAGGGAGTTTATCCAACAAAGTGCCATTGGTGCCACAGCGCTCACGATTGGCGGAATGGGGCTCACGGCCAAAAGCTACGGACGAATTATCGGGGCCAACGACCGGCTGAATGTAGCCCTGATGGGCTGCGGCCGTAGGGTAGGAGCTTACTACAATGCACTGAAAGATACCAACAACAATGTCGATTTGGCCTATATCTGCGACGTAATGAAAAAGCAGCGTGAAAGGGTGGCCGGTCATCTGAATGGCAAAGTTTCAGGTAAAGCAATTATTGAAAATGATATCCGTAAAGTATTCGACGATAAAGAGGTAGATGTAATATTCAATGCTACGCCCGACCACTGGCATGCCCCCGGGACCTGGATGGCCATGGCTGCTGGAAAACATGTCTACATTGAAAAACCCTGCAGCCACAATCCGCGCGAAGGGGAGTTGCTGGTCGCTTTTCGCCAGAAATACAACAAAGTGGTACAAATGGGCAATCAGCAACGGTCGGCACCCGAAACCATCGAAGTAATCGAAGCCATTCATAAAGGGGCCATCGGTCAGGTTTACAAAGCATTGGCTTTCTACATCAACTCGCGGGGCGAAGTACCTGTTCCTCAAAAAGCTCCTGTTCCCGAGGGGCTCGACTGGGATCTTTTTCAGGGCCCGGCACCCAGGGTTGAATATCAGCACAATACCTGGGACTACAACTGGCACTGGTATGGCTGGAATTGGGGCACCGCTGAAACAGGCAACAATGCCACGCACGAGCTGGATGTAGCCCGTTGGGCCTTGCAGGTCGCCTATCCCGAACAGGTTGACGTTGAAGCTGCCAAACGACATTTTATCAACGATGGCTGGGAGATGTACGACACCATGGAGGCCACGTTCCGTTTCCCCGGAAACAAAATCATACAATGGGACGGCAAAAGCCGAAGCGGATACCTGACCTATGGCGCCGATCGCGGTACCATTATTTACGGTTCGGAGGGAACTGTCTTTGTCAACCGCGACGGATACAAAATGACCGACCGCTTTGGGAAAGAGATAAAAAGCAGAAAAGCCTCAGGTGGCGAGGCTGGTACAGCCCTTGGCGGCGGTGGCGACATGACCGATTTGCATATTGTCAACTTCTTCGATGTCATCAGGGGAAAAAGTACCCTGTTGAACTCACCCATTGAAGAAGGGGCCGTGAGCCAGATGTTGTGCCATTATGCCAATATCTCATCGCGCATCAACAAACCATTTAAAGTAGATACCCGTAATGGCCATATTCTCGATAAAGAAGCGATGAAGCTTTGGGGGCGCGAATATCAGCCCGGCTGGGAACCTAAATTGTAACGCCCAAACCCGGTTCAAATGACAAACAGACGAGCTTTTATCAGGCAAACAGCTGCCGGTACGACAGCGTTGTCGATTGGCGGACTGACCTTCAGCGCCAAAAGTTATGGCAAAATTATCGGGGCCAACGATAAAATCAGGATCGGGGTAGTCGGTTTCTCCGACCGCTTCAGGAGTTCGTTATTCCCCTGTTTAATGGATCATGCCCAAGAGATGAATGTCGAAATTGTTGCCTTGTCCGACCTGTGGAACCGCAGGCGCGATGAGGGGAAGGCCTATATCCGGTCGAAAACCGGCGGAGAGGTGGATCTCTGCCGCAACAACGACGAACTTTACGAAAAAGATAACATCGATGCCGTTATCATCAGTACAGCCGATTTCCAGCATGCTCTCCATCTGGCCGAAGCTGCCGGTCAACGGAAAGATGCCTACTGCGAAAAACCGTTTGCCGAAACGATGGACGATGCCAAAGTTGCGCTGAAAGCCTGCAAGGAGAGTAATATTGTGGTACAGATTGGCTCACAGCGGCGAAGTACGGCCAATTATATGGCGGCCAACGAATATCTCAATTCAGGGAAGTTTGGCGATATCGTAATGGTCGAGATGAGCTGGAATGTCAACCAACCCGGCCGTTGGCGCCGCCCCGAACTGGTCGCTTCCATCAAAGAGTCGGACACCGACTGGAACCGTTACCTGATGAACCGCCCATACGAAGCGTGGGATCCGCGGAAATATCTCGAATATCGCCTCTTTTGGCCTTACTCGTCAGGCATTCCCGGCCAGTGGATGTGCCACCAAATCGATACGGTACACTGGTTTACCGGCTTGAATCATCCACGCAGTGTGGCAGTCAACGGGGGCATCTATCAGTGGAAAGATGGTCGTTCGAATGCCGATACTTTAACTGCCGTATTTGATTATGGTGCCGAAGATGGCTCTAAAGGGTTTCAGGTGGTCTATTCGTCGCGCTTCAGTAACTCGGCTGGAGGAACGAAAGAGCTCTATTACTCCAATGGCGGGATGCTTAACCTCGACATCAATAAAGTTACTCCCGAAGGGGGACTGCAACCGCGTGAAGCCGAAGCAATGGCATTAAAAGCTAATTTGCTGACCCCGTTCGACCTGCCCAAGGTACAAATGGCTACCGGGGCCAATACCAGCGGCGACAGTTCGACCTCCGGCCATATGCGCAACTGGCTGGAATGCCTTCGTTCGCGGAAAGCGACCAATGCCCCTGTCGAGGCGGGATACAACCATACCATTGCCTGCGTGATGGCCAATGCCGCTTACCGCACCGGCCTTCGGACAACATTCGACCCGGGAAAACAGGAGGTAATGGCAGGCGACAAGGTTTTTAAATACTGAACCAATGCAGTTTTAAGCCTTTAAGGTCCTTCACGGGGCCTTTTTTTATTACGGAATATGTTATTCTACACCAACTGAACCCCCGCTTCCATTTCAGGTCGAAAATCCATCCGTTCGACAAAATTTTTGTTTCGTCGCCCAATGGCCTAAATACGGGCGCTTCACTAAAAACATATTTTATTCGGTATTCAATAACATGTGTTTGATAACTCAAAACATACGTTTGAAAAAATATTTTATTAAACGCAATAATTTAGACAGTACTCATTAAAGCCCATTTATTCATAAGTCAATCAATAATTTAATACCACTCTTATTTAGAATGGATAGATATTGGCACCTAATCGGCCAAAAAATGACTTGCATCATATTATCTTATTTGATAAATTTGAGATAACGTT
>CAYOJD010000125.1:0-8380 GCA_964404205.1 uncultured Prolixibacteraceae bacterium | reverse complement strand
AACAAAAAGTGGAGCCGTGAACTTTGTACATGGCTTCCCCAAACAAAAAGTGGAGGTTTGTAACTACTTTTAAATCCAACCTTCCCCCCCTTTCCTAAAGGGGGAATCCGCCAGCTGGCGGGCGGGAGATTTTTAAACTGTTTAGCATTAAATCAGCCTCAATAATAGGATGATAAAAACCATTTGATTAAAGACAATAAACAAAAAGTGAAGGCATAACCATTTGATTCTGTCCGATGGTATTTCGCCCCGGAGGGTTAACGATTATCGACCCTATTCCCATAAAAAAAACCGCCGGATAGCTCCGGCGGTTCTCTTTGATGGGCTTGCGCCCGGTATATGTGGGGTCGATATTACATCATTCCGCCCATACCGCCCATGCCTTGTGGTGGCATTGCAGGCGCTTTGTCCTCTTTCTCTTCTACCAGCACACATTCGGTGGTGAGGAACATCCCGGCAATCGACGCTGCGTTTTCGAGCGCAATGCGGGTTACTTTAGCCGGGTCGATAACTCCCGATTCGTACAGGTTTTGATAGACATCCAGACGGGCGTTGTAACCAAAGTCGCCTTTGCCTTCTTTTACCTTCTGAACGATTACAGCCCCTTCAACACCTGCGTTGGCTACAATCTGGCGCATTGGTTCCTCGATGGCGCGTTTCACGATTTCGATACCGGTGGTTTCGTCTTCGTTGTCGCCTTCCAGCCCTTCGAGTGCTTCGATGGCACGGATAAGGGCAACACCTCCGCCGGGAACGATACCTTCTTCAACGGCTGCACGGGTAGCGTTCAGCGCATCGTCGACACGGTCTTTTTTCTCTTTCATCTCAACTTCCGAAGCTGCGCCTACATAGAGTACTGCAACACCGCCGGCCAGCTTGGCCAAACGCTCCTGCAGTTTCTCGCGGTCGTAGTCCGAAGTGGTGGTTTCGATCTGTTTTTTGATTTGCCCAACACGTGCGGCGATGGTTTCGCTGCTTCCGGCCCCGTTGACGATAATGGTTTTTTCCTTATCGACAGTCAGTTTTTCGGCGCGTCCCAGCATCTCGAGGGTGGTATCTTCGAGCTTCATTCCCTTCTCTTCGGTAATAACGGTACCGCCGGTAAGGATGGCAATATCTTCGAGCATCTCTTTTCTGCGGTCGCCAAAGCCGGGTGCTTTTACGGCGCAAACTTTCAATCCGGCACGCAAACGGTTTACCACCAGGGTAGCCAGTGCTTCGCCTTCGATATCTTCGGCAATAATCATCAAGCCGCGGCCCGATTGGTGAGTTGCTTCCAATACCGGAACCAACTCTTTCATTGATCCAATTTTCTTGTCGTGGATCAAGATAAACGGTGAATCCATTTCGGTAGCCATTTTCTCCGTATCAGTTACAAAGTAGGGCGAAATGTAACCACGGTCGAACTGCATCCCTTCCACCAAATCAACATAGGTTTCGGTACCTTTGGCTTCTTCAACGGTAATAACCCCTTCTTTGTGTACTTTTTCCATTGCTTCGGCAATCAAACGGCCAATTTCGGCATCGTTGTTGGCCGATACACGGGCAACCTGTTCAATTTTGCTGTAGTCGTCGCCAACGGTTTTAGCTTGATTTTTGATGCTTTCGACAACTTTAACCACTGCTTTGTCGATACCGCGTTTCAGATCCATCGGGTTGGCCCCTGCGGTAACGTTTTTCAACCCGACATTAACGATAGCCTGGGCCAACACGGTTGCGGTAGTGGTACCGTCGCCGGCATCGTCACCGGTTTTCGAGGCCACCTCTTTTACCAGATGGGCACCGATATTGGCATACGGGTCAGACAAATCGATCTCTTTTGCTACGGTTACACCGTCTTTGGTAACTTGTGGTGCACCAAATTTCTTTTCGATAATCACGTTACGCCCTTTTGGACCTAAGGTAACTTTCACTGCATCGGCCAGTTGGTCGACACCTTTTTTCAGCTTTTCGCGCGCTTCAATATTGAATTTAATCTCTTTAGCCATTGTTGATGGGTTTTTATTGTTTGCTATTGGATTGTTTTACAATTACACAATGTAAAGAACATCGGTCTGCGAAATCAGAAGATAGTCCTTACCATCGATGGAAAGCTCGGTGCCTGAGTATTTTCCGTAGAAAACAACATCGCCCGGTTTTACTTCCATCGCCTCGTCTTTTTTGGCTGTGCCAACGAGGACAACTTTACCCGAAAGCGGTTTTTCCTTTGCTGAATCGGGAATGATAATTCCACCTGCTGTTTTTGTAACTGCTTCCTGCGGCGCTACCAAAACTTTGCCTGCCAGGATTTTTCCTTTAAGTTCTGCCATTTCGAATTGTATTTTTAATTAAACATTTGAATTAAGTTAACATTCCTTCTCGTTACGAAGATTGTGCCAAAGCTTTTTTCGGCAGTAATGCCCGTTGCAATGCGACAAAATATCATTCTGCAATTTGGAACGAATGGACAATATTAACACTAATTTTCTGAAATATAGTGATTTAAAATCGGTTTGTAGTTGTCAGTTTTTTGCTGTCAAGATGGCACAAAAAAGAGTCTTGCGATAAAAACAAAAGCCGTTGAACGAAAAAATCGTGCAACGGCTTCGAGTATTTTCAGGTTTGCCCGGCGTTGTGGGGCTGAACTTTATTAATTGGCTTTTGTGGTGTCGGTCGGAACAGCCTGTGGGAAAGTTGGCAGGGCGTTCGGATCCTGAACATTCTGAATCTGCTGGTCGATAGCCGATTTGGCCTGTTCCTGGCGTGGAAGGAATGCGGTTGCGCTAACGCAAAGCAGAACCAGCGCGATAGCCAAAATCCAGGTTCCCTTTTCAAGGAAATCGGTGGTTTTACGAACACCCATTACCTGGTTCGAACTCGAAAAACTTGAGGCAAGACCGCCGCCTTTTGAATTCTGAACCAAAACGAGCAGAATCAACAGCGCACAGACAATGAAGGTGATAACAATTATAAATGTGTACATCTGGTTATTTATTAATCAATTTTGTAATTTCTTCAATTTGACGGGCAAAATAAATACTTTTTTCGGGATATTTCAAACTTAATCTTTGAAAAGCTTTGATAGCCTTTTGATAAAAGCCCTGTTTGAGGTAGATTTTGGCTAACGTTTCTGTGATAAAATCGTCATTCTCCCTTGGTCCCTCGTCAGTTACCGGTGGAAGCTCTTCGCCGCCTGCATCGCGTGTTGCCAATGAGGGCATCACTGGGTTGTCGCGCAGGAACTTGCTGACCAAATCGTTACTGTCGTTTGGTGTGCCTCGTTTTTTGACTGACAATTTCATCAAGTCGCCGGCCAGCTCCGAAAGCGGGACTTCGTTTTCGGGTTCAGCACCTTCAAGGCGATAGACCCGTTCGGTTGGTTCGTTGTGGAGCAGATCGAAGCGGGTTTTCTCTTTTTTGTCGGTTTGTTTGGTTTCAGATGCTTCGATCGTGCTTTCCGTTATCGGCAGTTCTTCAGCCAGTTCAAAGGTGGCTGTGGTGGCCGATATTGGGATATTTTCTGTCGTTTGTGTTGCCGGAGCAGGGTGAGACTCGATTTTAATCTCAGGTTCGACCGGCTGGCTTTGCAATTGAGCAATGGTTTTGGGGTGAAGCAGATGGTAAAGCACCGAGCGATCGGGGGTGTGCAGCGCGCTGATTCTGAGCTGGGCTGAGAACCTGAAATTGTTTTCGTTCGAGAGGTTCCGCATGTAAAGCAGGTGGGCGGCATGGAAATAGGGGAACTCCTGAAGGATCTCCTTCAGCTCGTTCAGCGTCCTTTCGTTCAGCAACGCAGGATCCTCCATGTAACGCAACATCTGTTCGCGGGTCATCGACATATTGGTCAGCTTACAATTGTAGAATTATCAGTGCTTTAAAAATAGATTTATTTTACCAGTTGGCTACCGATTTGTTGAAAATATCCTCGACCAGCTGTTCCACAATGGCTTCGGCAGCAGTCGATTCAATTTCAGTCAGCGCTTTCGTGCTTTCGTAATCGAAATAGGCCGAGAAGCTGGTGTTGAAATCTTGATCGTGATTTTTATTGTTGACAAAAACAACTTTTACTGTTACGGTAAGACGGTTCATCGAGGCATAGTCGCGCCCGTCTTCCGATTTTTGAATGGCCAAAGGTCGGACATCGTAACCGGTAATATCGCCAGAAAACTCGAGGTCGCCCTGATTACGGTCGGCAGTTAAACCTGCTTCGTTTACAAATTTATCTTTCAATGCTTCGGTAAAGGTTTGGCTCAGCGTTGGGTTGATAACCCTCGCCCGGTTGTTGAAGTATTCGACCAGCACAGTTTTAACATCGGGCGATATGGATGCTCCTGTAAATGAATATTTTATTTTGCATCCCGAAACCAGAAGCGCGACGGTTGCTGTAAAAATGAATGAAAAAACAATTTGCCTGATGGTGCTATTCATGCTTATTCGATGTTGTGTTCTTTAATCTTTCGATAGAGAGTCCGTTCCGAAATGCCCAACTCCTGGGCAGCCAGTTTACGTTTGCCATCATGCTTTTCGAGTGCTTTACGTATCAGTTCAATCTCTTTATCCTCTAGCGAAAGCGACTCTTCTTCGAAAACTTCAGTATCCTGAATCTGTCCGTGATCGGCTGTTTTGATAACAAACGGAGCCTGAACATTGGGCTGTACCGACTGAAAATCGTCAATATCTTCGGGCTGGTAAATCTTGCGGATAATATGGGCATGCTCTTCGTGAAGCGGTGGGGTCTGTCCTTCCTGCATCAGGTCGTGTACCAGCTTTTTCAGGTCGTTCATATCCTTTTTCATATCGAAAAGTACTTTATACAATATTTCCCGTTCGCTGCTAAAACTCTTCTCGTCAGCCGTTTTATTGTAAAGTGCCGGAAGTGTCCCCACGTTTTCCGAAGGAATATAATGAAGCAGTTGTTCGGCTGTAATTTCTCTTTCCGTTTCGATAACCGAAATCTGTTCGGCTATATTTTTCAGTTGCCTGATATTTCCCGGCCAACGATAGGTTAATAGAATTTTTTGAGCTTCATCGTTTAGCCTGATGGGGGGCATTTTGTAACGTTCGCCAAAGTCGGTGGCAAATTTACGAAAGAGCAACAGCACGTCGCTTCCGCGGTCGCGTAGCGGTAATACCCTAATGGGTACTGTATTGAGCCGGTAGTAGAGGTCTTCGCGAAACTTCCCTTCGCCGATGGCTTTGGTTAAATCGACATTGGTAGCCGCAATTACCCTAACATTGGTTTTCTGCACCTGCGACGAACCGACCCTGATAAACTCGCCCGATTCGAGTACGCGCAATAACCGAACTTGAGTAGAGAGTGGCAGTTCGCCCACCTCGTCGAGAAAAAGTGTCCCGCCATCGGTTACTTCGAAATAGCCCTTACGGTCGGCCAGCGCCCCGGTAAACGAACCTTTCTCGTGCCCGAATAGCTCGGAGTCGATAGTCCCTTCGGGAATGGCACCACAGTTGACGGCAATGAATTTTCCATGTTTACGGTGCGAAAAACTGTGGATAATTTGCGGGAATGATTCTTTACCAACTCCACTCTCTCCGTTGATCAAGACAGACAGATCGGTAGGCGCGACCTGAATAGCTACTTCGATGGCCCGATTAAGGCCTGGAGCATTACCGATAATACCAAATCGTTGTTTAATCTGCTGAATATCCATTAAAAAGCGTCAATTATGGGAGTACAAATTTATAATTAATCCCCGAAAAATAAACCGAAATCTGCCAAACATGAAAATTTGGCAGTCTGTGTTAAGGGTCAGGACCTTTTTCTGCCAACCGGCTTCCGGTTCTAATTGGAACGCTATACGCGTGATTTCGGATCTCAATGCACCTGTTATCCCGGTTTGATATCCGAACGAAAAAAAATCCGGGAACGACAGCCTTGTGTCAGCCAATCGCTCCCGGAGTTCCCGAAGGGGTTTATAAGCTACTTTGCCGTAGGTTTGAAGACAATGTCAACCCAATCGGCCGTTTTATAAAAACTACCGACAAATTCTTTCACATCGTTTGCTGTTACGGTATTCAGTACCTCTTCGAAATTGGCGGCTGCGTTGTTGTCGATTTTATCCTGATAGAATTGGGTCAGCACCGACAACCAGTAGCCATTGTGCATTTTGCCCTGTTCCCGATCTTTCTGAAGGTTCTTCACCGTTTTATCAAAGTCTTCGGCCGTGGGGCCGTTGGTGGCTATCTTTTCAATCTCGCTGAAAATAATAGACTTCAGATGGTCGGCTTTGGCCGGATCGGTATCGAATTGGATATCGATGCCTTTCAACTCTTTAGGGTAGTGCTGGTTCGAACAACGCACCGCTACGCCATAAGTGCCACCCTCTTTTTCGCGAACTTCTTCGGTATAACGCAGCCTCAAAATTCCTTCAACAATGGCATTGAGCAGGTTTTCTTTCGGTGTAAAAGCTTTGGCATTGCGCATGCTGATGACAACCGTAGCTTTTTCAGTTTCAAGCGGAATCAATATCTCACGTTCGGTTTTTCCTTTCGGGATGCTGACGTTGTGGTCGATCCATTTGTCGGTACGGGGCAGGTCGGTAAGTGCACCAATATATTTCTCGGCCAGAGGTTTAACGGTTGCCTCGTCAACATTGCCCACAATAAAGAAGGTGAAATCGCCGGCATCGGCAAAACGGTCACGATAGATTTTCTCCATCTCTTCGAGCGACACTTTATCGAGCGTAGCAGCAGTCAGCAGTTTTGTGCGTTGATGGTGGTCGCTCAGGATTAGTTTCAGCGAGTCGGACATAATCTTCTGAGGGTTATTGGCCATATTTTGCAGCATGGTTTTCAACCGAACATTCAGGGCCTGATATGCTTCGCCATCGAAACGAGGTTTTTCGAATTGCAGGTAAAGCAACTGCAACAGTGTTTCAAAATCTTTCGGCGAAGATGAACCACTGAAAATCTCGTTCATCCCTTCGAGTTGGTTGGCCAGATTGACATTTTTACCTGCAAGCATTTTCTTCAGGGTCACTGCGTCGAAATCACCGGCACCAAAAGAGGGCATAAACTGGCCAAGCATCATGGCGGAGTAGAGCTTCGGTTCGTCGAGCACCGACGAGCCGCCGGGACTGTATGCATACAACATCACGTTGTCTTTCTCGAAATCGGCTTTGCGGAAAACCACTTTGGCATTGTTGGCCAACGTCCACTCAACGGCATCGAACTGCGCCATTGGTTCGGTTTTCACTACCGGCGATCCTTTTAGCTCTCCTTCGATAAGCGAAGCAGCTGTAGCTGCATCTTCGTAAGGCTTGATTTCCGATTGTTCCACCTCTTTCATGATGGCGAGTGCTTCGGCTTCCGTCAAATGGTTGACGCCCTCTTTCTCAACGCCCATCACGATGATAACACGGTTTTCGGGCCTTATCCACTGTTTTACCCTTGCCGCAAAATCATCAGGGGTAATCGTGGGCAACAGTGCCTGTGTGATTTGCCAATCCTGTTCGGCCGATGTCAAAGGCTCCCTTGTCAGGAAGTGGTCGGCAACAGCCGAAGCGTACTGATCGTTGTCAATTTTGTCGCGCTGCTTGTATTTATTTTCGACCATGGTGAGCAGGTTGCTCTTGGCCCTTTCAATTTCCGACGGAGTAAAGCCATAGCGGTAAACGCGTTGTGCTTCGGTATAAATCGCTTTGAACGCTTCGCTCTCTTTATTGGGGTTGGCACTGGCCGAAATAGCAAAGACATCGTAATCGCGCACCAGATTGCTGTAACTGACAGAACCTGACACAAACGGAGGTTGCCCTTTTTGCAGCAATTCGTTAATTCGGTCGCGGTTCATGGCATTAAAAAGCGACGAAATCAGGTATTCGCGATAGTAGCCAATCTCTTTTTTATCGGCCGGAACGGCATCGTGTTTGTAATAAATAGCCACCGAATTGCTGGTCGCTTCAGGGTCGGTAGCCGATGCAAAGAGGGTCTCCTTGTGGTAAGGGACTTCGAATGCTTTTCGTGGAAGCGGGTTTTCGACTGCCGGTATCATGCCAAACAAACCCTTGATTTTAGCTTCCATTTCGTCGACATTGATATCGCCGATAATGGCAATGGCCTGTAAATCGGTACGGTACCAGTCATGGTAAAACTGTTTTAGCGTGTTGGGTTCAAATGTTTTGATAATGTCAAGATCGCCAATGATATCGCGCACGGCATATTTCGAATCTTTAAAAAGGATTGGAAAATACTGGGCCCTCATTCTGAACCCGGCATTGCGGCGGGTGCGCCACTCTTCCGAAATGACTCCTCTTTCGAGGTCGATCTCTTTGTCGTTAAGGGTTAAAAAATGCGACCAGTCGTTCAACACCAGCAGACAGGTGTCCAGCAAACCGGTATTGGAAACAGGCACTTCGCTAAGGTTATAGACCGTTTCGGTAAACGC
>CAYOJD010000124.1:0-8467 GCA_964404205.1 uncultured Prolixibacteraceae bacterium | reverse complement strand
CCCCGTTATAAACGTTAATAATGGCATTATTACCTTTCATACCCCGTTATAAACATTGATAGAGGGGGGAAGATTTTGATAAGGGGGCATTAACAATGAACGGAGAATCGGCTATCATCGATAAATAAAGTGGACTGCTTGTCAGGAAGCCTTATGCTGTCAGCGTTTTCAATCTCCATCGAATTTTTTGTGTGTTAATATTGAAATAATCAGTTATTTGTCTGTTTAATGTGTTGCATTATTATTTTAAATGAATTAACTTGTAACCAACAACCGTATAAACTAAATCACAATGAACAGAACTTCAGGAAGGGTATCAATCCCGCAAAATGTAGGCGAAATGCTGGCTTTGGCAGCAAGTGTTTATCAGAAACATCAGAACGAAGGCGAAGGGTCGCCGCTCAACAACGTCGATGGACTCGATTGGTCGGCTGTTGGTCCTACCATAAGTCAGGCATTAGAAATACACAAAGGGGCCGAGGCGTTAAGAGCACAGATGGAAATGGCTTATCGCGAACGCGACCGTTATACCCCAGCGATTTCCAACGCGCTTAAAATTAGCCGAAACCTGCTGAAAGCCATCAATCAAACCAATCCAAAGCGAATTGCGGATTGGGGATTTACAATTGACGATACCGTTCAGGCCAAAAAATAGGGTTAGACAGAGGTCTTTTTTAGGTTTAGCACTCCCCGGACATACTTTTGGTCCGGGGATTTTTTTTTATCGCTCCCCATCCGTGCAAACCCTGACCTTTCCCCATTTTCTGCCCCATGTGAATCGATAACTTTGAGAGGACTAAATCAACTGTTATGACGACTGATAATTTAACGATTGCCATGAACCCGAATGCGCTGGTGCAACATTTCGGGAAACCGGCGGCCATGCTGACCCGCGAAGATATCATTGCCTTTATTGAGGCGAAGGGTATCCGGATGGTCAACTTTCGCTATGTGGGCGATGATGGCCGACTGAAGACGCTTAATTTCGTGATCAATAACCGGCAACATCTCGAAGATTTGCTCTCGTGTGGCGAGCGGGTCGACGGGAGTAGCCTCTTTAGCTACCTCGAAGCCGGGTCGAGCGACCTCTATGTGATTCCACGATTCAAGACGGCTTTCGTCAACCCCTTTAGCGATGAGCCTGCGCTCGATATCCTTTGCTCGTTCTACAACAATCAGGGTGAGCCGCTGGCCAGCGCTCCCGAATATATCCTGCGTAAGGCGGCTACCCGTTTCCGCGAAGCAACCGGCATGAATCTGAAGGCGCTGGGCGAACTGGAATATTATGTCATCAGCCCAGTCGAGCCGCTCTATCCGGCGGTGGATCAGCGAGGCTATCACAACTCGGCTCCCTTTTCGAAGTGGGAGAAGCTGCGTGTCGAAGCGCTGGCGCTGATAGCGCAGTGTGGCGGCTACATCAAATATGGCCACAACGAAGTGGGTAATTTTATTTCGGGTGCCGAGGCATTCGAGCAACACGAGATTGAATTCCTTCCGGTGAATATCGAAGATTGTGCCGACCAGCTAACCATAGCCAAATGGGTGTTGCGGATGCTGGGCCAACGCTATGGCGTGACCATCAGTTTTGCCCCGAAAATTACCGTCGGAAAGGCGGGGAGCGGGTTGCACATTCATATGCTGGCCGAAAAGGATGGGGTGAACGCGATGATTGATGAGGAGCGGGGAACCATTAGCGACACGGCACGACGGATGATTGCCGGCTTGCTCGATCTGGCCGCACCGATAACCGCTTTCGGGAATACTATCCCAACCTCGTACCTGCGGCTGGTTCCGCATCAGGAGGCACCTACCAATATTTGCTGGGGCGACCGTAACCGCTCGACGCTCGTTCGGGTGCCGCTGGGATGGATTGCCAAAACCAGTATGATTAAAGATGCCAATCCGCAACAGCAGTCGCCCATTCCCTATGTCGAAGGAAAGCAAACCATCGAGTTGCGTTCGCCTGACGGCTCGGCCGATATCTATCTGCTGTTGGCAGCCATCGCGGTAGCGGTGCGCCACGGCCTGACCATGGATCGGGCACTCGAAATGGCCGACGAGAAATATGTACATGTCAATATTTTCAAACCGGAGTTCCGGGCGAAGCTCGACTCGCTGAGCAAGTTGCCTGCTTCGTGCCACGAGTCGGCCGAGGCTTTGGCGGCTGCCCGGAGTTGGTTCGAAGCCGAAGGAATTTTCCCGGCAGGGACACTCGACAATATGATGACCCGGCTAAAAGCTTACAACGATTTAGGTCTGAGCGAACGGCTATATGGTCAGAATGACAAAATCCGTCAACTGGTCGATGACCATTTGCACTGCAAGTAGGGTATGCCAAACAAAAAAGCCACTGCTATAAGTTGTGCGATAAAACTTACGGCAGTGGTTTTATTTTTTAGGGAGAAATAGCCTGAATTAACTTTTGCTGAAATAGTTTTCGATAACTTTATACAACTCGATAACCAAAAAAGTGGCAAACGATGCCCCGGCAATTGCACCTATCCAGTTCAGTTCGACGGCAGCCCCGTGGAAAATGGTATGCATAAACGGCACATAGGTAAAAATTGCCTGAAGCGCTATCATCATCGAAATGCCGGGTAGCAACATTGGATTGGAGCGGAGGTTTAACTGGCGGAAAGCACTCTTGCCCGAACGACAGCTTAACAGATAGAAAATACCAATGCCTACAATGGTGTTCACCACGATGGTGCGCGCCACATCGATGCTTTCGCCTGTATATTTCATGATGTACTGGTAGAGTAGAAACGCGACGACTGTCATCAGTGCCCCGACAAATATGGTGCGCCAGATAATGGTTTTCGAGAGGATAGGAGCAGAGCTGTCGCGTGGGTTGCGTTCCATAATGCCGGGCAGTTGCGGCTCGAAGGCGAGGGTTAGCCCCAGAACGCCGGCCATGGTCATGTTAATCCAGAGGATTTGGCTTGGCATAATGGGCAGTTCGATATTGAGGAAAACGGCGGTAAGGATAATAAGCCCGATGCCAATATTGGTAGGCAATGTCCACATGATAATTTTTACCAGGTTGTCGTACACGGCGCGTCCCTCTTCAACGGCGGCATAGATAGAGGCAAAGTTATCGTCGGTGAGTACAATGTCGGCGGCCTCTTTCGATACATCGGTACCGGTAATGGCCATAGCCACCCCGATATTGGCCTGTTTCAGTGCCGGGGCATCGTTCACGCCGTCGCCGGTCATGGCCACGATATTCGATTGGGTTTGCAGCAGTTTTACCAGTCGCAACTTTTGTTCGGGGGTTACTCTGGCAAATACTTTCAGGGTTTTCAGATTTTTCAGCAAGGTGGCATCGTCCATCTCTTCGAGCTCTTTCCCGCTGAGGTGGGTGAGCGCGCCGTGGGGAGCGCTGTGGTCGAAAAGGCCAATTTGTTCGCCTATGGCAACTGCGGTGAGCACATGGTCGCCGGTAATCATTTTTACATCGATGCCGGCCCGTTTGCAGTAGGCAACACTTTCGATAACTTCCTGTCGCGGGGGGTCAATCATCCCTTGTAAACCAATCACGGTCAACCCTTTTTCGAGATGTTCGTGGTCGAGCCGTTCCATCGTGCTGTCCACATGCAATCGGGCAATGGTCAACACCCTGATTCCGTTTTTGGAGAGCGATGCGGCCGCTTCGGTGATGGCCTTTTTATCGATGGCAATGGCCTGGCCTTTTTCGTCGACCATTTTATCGCTGCGGATAAGCAGGGCTTCGAGCGACCCTTTCACATAAACCACCGATTGTTCACTGTTGCGGTGAAGGGTAGCCATGTATTGATACTGCGACTCGAACGGGATGGCATCGACGCGCGGCAACTGCTTTAGCATCGCATCGTAGGTCATGCCCTCTTTTTCGGCTGCGACAATAAGTGCCCCTTCGGTAGGGTCGCCATGAATTTCGTAAATACCTTCGTTATCGACCAGACGACTGTCGTTGCAGAGCAATCCGGCTACCAGACATTCGCGCAGTGTCGTTTCGTCGCTGCTGTCGACTTTTATCCCTTCGAAAGTGATATCGCCTTTCGGAGCATATCCTGTCCCGTCGACATCGAACATTTTTCCACCGGCATAGATGTGTTTAACGGTCATTTGGTTTTTGGTGATGGTACCGGTTTTGTCGGAGCAGATAACCGTGGTGCTACCCAATGTTTCGACAGCCGGCAGCTTGCGGATAATCACTTTGCGTTGGGCCATCCGTCCTACGCCAATGGCCAGTGTAATGGTGATGGCTGCCGGTAACCCTTCGGGGATGGCCCCCACCGCCAGTGCAATGCTTTGCAGCAACGACTGCTGCGAAAGGGTTCCTTCGCGGAAATAGCCAACGGCAATGGCTACCAGCGCGAAACCGATAATGACATAGGTAATCATTTTGCTGAATTCCTGAAACTTGATGGTTAGCGGGGTTTCGAGGTTTTCGGCCTGACTGAGCATTTGCGAGATTTTACCTATCTCGGTGGTATTTCCTGTTTCGACCACGATGCCGGTAGCCTGCCCATAGGTAACCAGCGTGGAGGCGTAGGCCATATTGATGCGGTCGCCCAGTTGGGTTTTCTCTTCGAGCAGAACGGTAGAATCTTTTTCGACCGGGGCTGACTCGCCGGTCAATACTCCTTCAACCACTTGCAGGTCCCGGTTTTTAATTAACCGAAGGTCGGCCGGAACTTTTGCGCCGGAGGCCAGCAGCACAATGTCGCCCGGAACCAGTTCGCGGGCATCGACACTTTGCGATACGCCATCGCGCACAACGGCTGCGTTGGTTACCAGAGAGCCCGACAGGGAGGAGATGGCTTTTTCGGCTTTGTCTTCCTGAATAAAACTGATGATGGCATTGATAAGCACGACGCCATAGATAATGATGGAGTCGATAAGACTACCCATTAGCAGTGCTACCGTGGCCGAGAAGAGAAGGATATATATCAGCGGGTTATGAAATTGCAGCAGAAACCTGACAATCGCACTTTTGCGTTTGCCCTGGGCAATAATATTCCGCCCGTATTTGGCCTGCCGGGCTGTAACGTCGGCGCTGCTCAGCCCTTTTTCGGGGTCAGTATTGTAATGGTCGGTTATTACCTTGCTGTCTAAATGATGCCACAAACGTGAGCCTGTTTCCATGTGTCGAATAAGTTGATGGTTCTATGCACAAAAATAACATTTTCAGAGGATATTTTCCTTGAAAAACCCGAGGTTACCCGTTTTAAAAAGCGGTTATTGGCGTTTTACGGCCATGCGGCTACGTGGGTTTCCGAGCCACTGCAATCCATCAATAATCAGCCGGTTTTGAATTTTGTTGGCAAAGGTATGCGAGAGTTCTTTGTTGCCTTTGTTTTCGTAATCGATATCATTATGCCCCATGTTGATATAGAGCATCCTGTACTGAATATTGGTCCAAGCAACCGGATAGTCGCCGTTGTGCCAAACTTCGTGCGGTTTGGGTCCTGTTCCGAGCGGGAAGCTGGAGGGGTCGACAGAAAGCAGTATTTTGATGTTGGGGTTTTTACGCAGGTCGTTTTTCCAGCTGTACCATTCGTTGGCCGAGGCGGTAAAGGTTTTTGGCAAACTCTTGGTGGCCGGATGGCGGCGATCTTCGGTAAGCAGCAGGGCAGGTGTGGGGCGCCAGGTGTTGCCTTTGTACTCACCCGAGCCCAGAAAATCATGATGATACCAGTTCCAATCTTGCGGATAGGTAGAGCCGTTGAGGGCGAAAGCGGCAAAGTGGAACCCGATCCAGGCCCCGCCGTTTTTCATGTAAGTTTCGAAAGCAACCCGCTGTTCAGGCTTTTCGGGACGGGTATCGAGAAAGATGACCACCTGATATTTGGCCAGAAAGTTGCTGTTGAGGTTTTTCCAGTTGTTGGTCGAATCGTATGCAAAATGATACTGGTCGGCAATCGATAAAAACCATCGGTTGGCTTCGTGGACAAAACTGATATGGGCCTGGTCGTTTTTGGCAGTATAAAAAGCAATCACATGGAACCGGGGCGGCTTTCCCTGACCGAATAGAAGGGTTGAAACGGCTACGGTGAGCAATGTCAGCAGAACCAGTCTTCTGGAAGTTTTCATAAAGTTGATAGTTGGTAACGGATATTGCGATGACCCATACAAATATTATGCAAATAATTCTGAAAATAGCTTAATTTTAGCCTTTTCTGCCAGTAATGGCAACTATTTCGGAATCAACACAAAACCTGAGTATGAAAAAGATTATAATTGTTGCTGTCGTGCTGATGTTGGTCGTTATCCCACTGGCCATGATGGCCCAGCCAAAGACGCTGGCCGAGCTGCTGGGTTATCCGGCTCATTCCAAATTGCTTATTATCCATGGCGACGATATGGGACTGTCGCATTCCACGAATCTTGCCTATATGAAAGCTTTCCCGAATGGTGATATCACTTCGGGCAGTGTGATGGTTCCTTGTCCGTGGTTTGCCGAAATTGCCGCTTTTGTTAGAGAGAACCCAGGGCTGGATGTGGGTGTCCATCTCACTTTCACGGCAGAATGGAAACACTACCAATGGGACGGTGTTTCATCGTCGGACGAGATTCCCAGCTTGCTCAACGGCAATGGAATGATGTATGCCACGGTGGAAGAGGTTGGGGCCAAAGCACGTCCCGACGAGGTGGAGAAAGAGATGCGGGCGCAGATTGAAAGGGCTAAAGCTTATGGTATTGAGCCAACCCATATCGATAACCATATGGGCAGTGCGCTTTTCAATCCCGAATTGTTGAAAGTTTATTTGAAAATAGCCAATGAATATCGCCTGCCTTATCTTTTTCCATCGGTATATACGGCCATGTTGCCCCCCGAAACCAAAGCATTGATGGGTAAAAACGCGGTGTTGCTGGATAATCTTTTTATGCTTTCGCCTGAAATGATTACCGCAACGTGGAGCGAGCCTTACCTGAAAGCGGTTTCACAACTGAAGCCGGGCTTGAATGAAATCATTGTGCACCTTTCGGCTGACGATGCCGAAATGCAGGCAATCGCTGATGGCCATCGGGATTACGGTTCGCTATGGCGAAAAAACGACTGGGAGGTGATGGCTTCGGCCGAGTTTAAACAGGCATTGAAAGAGAATGGTATTATTCTGGTTACCTGGAAACAAATCAAAGAGGCTATCTATCCTCGATAGGGGAAACAACGTCTAGTCTGTAAATCCCCTTTCGCGTTTGCTGCGGGCATCGGTGAAGAGGGCCATGCCGGTAAGCATCCGGCTAAAGCCAAGTTTCCGGTAAAAGGTTTCTTTCCCGGGTGCGGCATAGAGAATGATATTGCAACCGGGCAGCTGGTGGCAAAGGTTTTCGATGATGACTCGGCCAATACCTCTCTTTTGGTATTCGGGAACAACGGCCACATCGTAAAGCGCGGCCTGAATAAGCCTGTCGGAGATTGCCCTTCCAAATCCGATTAGTTTTTCTCCTTCGAAAATAAAGACAACTGCCTGACTGGCTTTAAAAATGCTCTCCTCTTTCCCGGCTTCCCACCAGGCCATGCCCACCTGCCGAAGGGTTTGGCTCACTACCTCCCAATCGATGTTCCGGCAATCGGTTTGAATGTGCAATTCCATTTCGTCACAAATATTTTGGACGAATATCACCATTTTTCAACGAAAAGCACTTCAATACAAAGCAGGATTTATTTTTCGGCATGCAGGCCGATGCGGTTTCCTTCGCTGTCGATAACAATGGCAAAGTAGCCAATCTCGTCGTTGATAAATGTTTTAGGGACGATAATTTGTGCTCCTGCAACTTCAGCCCTGCCGACCACCTGTGCAATATCGGGGTTGGCATTCAGATAAATGGTCACACCGTCACTTCCGGGTTTGACACTTTCCTCCTTGACCAAAGCGCCGGATGTGGCACCAGCCGAATCGTCAGCCGGGAAGCAGAACATTTGCATGCCGGGCATCCCAAAAGGGACAAGGGTAACATCGAAGGTGGCTTCGTAAAACTTTACGGCGCGGGGCATATCGAGGACCGGGATTTCGAACCAGTTGATTACACGGCCGTTGTTGCTCATCTTTTCCATGATTAAATGATTTTATGGGTGAAGAAGATATCAGCTCTTTTTACGAAGGATGCCAGGAGATGTAACAACGATTTTCGGCCAATCGGATTTTGGTTATTCGACTGCGAGGGTGAAACTCTCCCAGAAATTTTTGTTGAATGGCACTTCGCTGTAATAGTCGCGTTTGTCGAGCAATTTTGGCCGGAGTGTTTCCGTAGAAAGGGGAAGCAAATAGCTTTCGGAAGTGACGGTTTGGGTTGCCCCACTGTTTTGGTTGGTACTCGTTTCGCGGCTCACCATTTTGGTAAACGACGGGAAGTATTTTGTGCCACTCTTCCGGTAATTGATCATGATTTCGTATTCGGCCATGCTGGCTTTTGCTCTTTCGGTAGCGATGCTCCAGCCATGCTGACTGGGATTGGCGACCTGAATCCAGAGTTCATT
>CAYOJD010000123.1:7867-8468 GCA_964404205.1 uncultured Prolixibacteraceae bacterium | reverse complement strand
GCTTCGTCAAGTAGGCTTGACAAGGCAAAACCGTAATTCCGGGCAAGGAAAATAGTAGTCTGAAGAAAAAAGGATGGTTTCAAAGCGCAATTAACCCATCAATCTGATAGGCATTTTCGTAAATGGCAATAACGGCTTCGGGCGAGGGCATCATCTCTTTGCACGAAACGCCAATGTAGCGGATGTCGCGCGAGGTTTTGTAGGTAATTTTATCGGGATGGCTGAAAAATGATTTGACCTGTTCCAGTTTAAGGCTGTCGTTGGGGATAATAAATTTGAAATAATAGAGCCGGGGCCAATAGGGCTCGGCATGCAATATCGCGTGAAGTTTTATCAGTCGTTCGTCCATCTTGTTTCGGTTAATTTACCAAATCACCTGTACAAATCCCTTTTTTCGTCGTCGTTCGCCATCTCGCCCCTGGGCATCGACAACCCAATAATAGACCCCGGCCGAAACCAACTTGCCGCGCACCTTGCCATCCCAGGCGGCCAGTTCGGCATCTTCCGGAACATAATCGTTGCGGCGGAACTGGTGCACCAGGTTCCCCCAGCGGTTGAATACCTGAAAGTCGAGCGATTTGAGCGACCGGGTTTTGACGAT
>CAYOJD010000123.1:0-7857 GCA_964404205.1 uncultured Prolixibacteraceae bacterium | reverse complement strand
ATGGAGTCGGTTTTTGCCGCATTGAGGTTGACTTCGCCGTTGGGCGTGAAAACAGGAGTCACTTTTACCAGCGAGGTATCGACCACAATATAATCGGCCAGATAAAAGGTATCGCGGCAGACAAAACCGGGCGACTCTTTGGCCACCACCAGTTTCACCTTATATTTCCCGGAATTTTCGTAGATATAAATTGGGTTGGTATCGTAAAGCACATCGCGGATAGAGTCGACCTCTGCCCCACCCGACGATTCGGCTTCGATAGCTGTTTTTTCCTTGTAGATAAACCATTCGTATTTATCGCGGTCACCATTCTCCGATTCGTCATTAAACTGAATCTCGGCAGGAGCTTCGGGGTAAGCATATTGTGCATCGGTTTTCTGGTTTGCCGTCCACGAGAATTGGGCTTTAGGAACAATCGACTGATAAATTACCTCTGCACTTTTCATGCAACCCGAGCGGTCGGTTACCTCCACTTTGTAGCTGCTGTTTTTCGATGGCGGAGGCGAAACGTTAAAATTGGGCACGGTTCCGAGCGGAGAAGTTCCTTCGAACCAGAAGTAGCGAAGCGAACTGTTCAGCGCCACCGGCTGGCCCGAGGTTAAATCGGAATAAGTATAGGCGGCGCTGGTGGCTGTTCCGTTCAAAGTAAATGTATTGCAATCGGAATTGGCGATTTGGGCCACCGGTTCAATCCAACTGTTGAAAACCCACGCCCTAAACTGGTAGTTGTTGCTGCCTTCGGTAAAAGTGACACGATAACAGCCATCGCCCAGATTATTTCGTATGGACGAGGTGCCGTTTTCAGTGGCTAAAAAATCGAAGCTGCGCGTAACGCTGTTCCATTTTTCCCATGTAAAAGTAACCGAAGCAGAAGCCGTTGAAGCGGTTAGCGAACCATTTTGATCGCCTTGGTTTCCACAAAAATAGTAGATCGGATCGTTGGGAGTGAAAGTCGGATAGGCAGTCTGTTCGGTGCTGTTGGCACTTCCCGAAGTAAGCGACTGCGAAAAAGATGCCTGAGCCAGCAAGAGCAGCAAAAAGGCGCCGGTAAGCCAGCTAAGATTAGACCTTTCGATTTTCATATCCGGTTTTCCTGATGATTTACAATAATACAAAATTAAACAACATGGGCATGTAGCCAAATATTTTCGACGTACAGTTTAACGCGTATCGATAGTTGTCACTTTCTTGCGTAAATCTTTCAACAACCAGCCAATAATTCTGCCGTGCATCTTATCTTTGCAAAACAACCGAAAACAGACATTTAAACAGAAAATACCCGAAGCATTGAGCAAATATCTTGAAAATCTGAACGAGGCACAGCTGCAGGCAGTTATCAACACCGAAGGCCCGTCGCTGGTGATTGCCGGCGCCGGATCCGGAAAAACCAGGGTGCTGACCAACCGGATTGCCCACCTGTTGAGCCAGGGCGTGCGCTCGTCGGCTGTGCTGGCGCTCACCTTTACCAACAAAGCTGCCCGCGAAATGAAAGAGCGGATCACCCACATGGTTGGGCCACAAATTGCCCGCTATCTTTGGATGGGCACATTCCATTCCGTTTTTTCGCGGATTTTGCGCGCCGAAGCTTCGACGCTTGGCTACCCGTCGACGTTTACCATTTATGATACACAGGATGCCAAAAGCCTGCTTCGGACAATTATTAAAAGTTTAAGCCTCGACGAAGCCGTATATAAACCGGGTGTGGTAATGAGCCGTATCTCGGCTGCCAAAAATAATCTGGTTACCCCGGGGGCTTACATGGCCAACAGTTCGGTTCGCGAAGCTGACAAAATGGCCCGAATCCCCAAAACCGGAGAGATTTATGCCGAATATGCCCGCCGGTGCAAAAATGCCGGCGCGATGGATTTTGACGATTTGCTGTTATTAACCAATCTGCTTTTCCGCGATCATCCCGAAATACTGGAGAAATATCAACAGGCATTTCAATATATTCTGGTAGACGAGTATCAGGACACCAACTTTTCGCAATACATGATTGTCAAAAAGCTGGCCGAGCCGCACCAAAACATCTGCGTTGTGGGCGACGATGCCCAGAGTATTTATGCTTTTCGCGGGGCACGCATCGAAAATATCTTGAATTTCAAAAACGACTATCCTGAATTTAAAACCTATAAACTCGAACAAAATTACCGTTCAACTCAAACAATTGTCAATGCAGCCAACAGCCTGATTGCAAAAAATAAAAACCAGATTCACAAAACCGTTTTTAGCGAAAACGAGTCCGGGCATAAAATCAAGGTTATTACTGCCATTAACGATCAGGAAGAGGGTTTTCTGGTGGCCAACGAGATTCATGAAATCCGTATGCGTGAACACGACAACTGGTCCGATTTCGCCATTCTTTACCGCACCAACGCCCAGTCGCGAATTTTCGAAGAGGTGCTCCGTAAACGGAATATTCCCTACAAAATATACGGCGGGTTGTCGTTCTACCAACGCAAGGAGATCAAGGACATTTTGGCCTATTTCAGGCTGGCTATCAACACCCGCGATGACGAATCGTTTAAACGAATTATCAACTATCCGGCACGTGGAATTGGTGCAACCACCATTGGCCGTATCGAAGAAGAGGCTTCACGCCAAAACGCAAGCATGTGGGAAATCGCATCGAATATTCAGCACCTGACCAAAGCCGGGCTCAACAGTGGTTCTGCTAAAAAAGTAACTGAATTTATCGAATTGCTTAGCCGCTTTGGCGAAAAAGCCGCTCAAACCGAAGCTTTCGAAATGGCTCAGCAAATTGCCACTCAAGCCGGAATTTTGGCCGAATTTTATCAGGATAAATCGCCGGAAAGCATCAGCCGCAGCGAAAACATACAGGAGTTGCTCAATGCCATTAAATTATTCTCGGACAGCGCTCAGGAAGAGGGGCGCGACAATCAGTTGGCCAATTTTATGGAGGAGGTTTCGCTGCTCACCGATCAGGATCAGGATAAATCGGACGATGTCGATAAAATAACGATGATGACAGTCCACTCTTCGAAGGGATTGGAATTCAACAATGTTTTTATTGTAGGAATGGAAGAAAACCTCTTCCCGTCAGGATTTTCGGGAACAATGACTTTGGCCGAACTTGAAGAAGAACGAAGGCTCTTTTATGTCGCGCTCACACGGGCCAGGAAAAAGGCTTTCCTCTCGTGCGCGCAGCAGCGTTTCAGATGGGGGAAGCTCGATTTCAGCAATCCGAGCCGTTTTATTGGAGAGATCGATTTGCATTTCCTTGATATTCAAAACAGCCGAATGTTCCCGCAATTTCATAGCCGAGTGTTGGCCGAAGAAGGAAAGTTGCCACCACAACCGGCACGAAGCAGCCATTCGCAACCGTTGAACCGACAGCAGCAGGTTACACGAACGGGGACAACTGCAACACCACTGTCCGACAATTTCGAGGCAGACGATCCAGCCACTTTTGAAGCCGGCATGTATATCGAACACCAGCGCTTTGGCAGGGGAAAAATCATTGAAATTCAAGGTGTGATGCCCGAAGCAAAAGCCAAAGTCTTTTTCCCTAATCAGGGAGAAAAGCAGTTGCTGTTGAAATTTGCCAAATTAAAGATATCAAGATGAAGCACGACGCTTTGATATGGTGACGAAAAAAAGTAGATTTGTGAATGAAAAAACAACGGAAGTATAATTCTGTCAAACAATAAGTTAATAAAAACACCCCATGATATCAAAAGATTACAACACGCAGCGTAAAAAGATGAAACTGCCAGAATATGGCCGCTGTTTGCAGAAAATGGTCGACCACGTACTTCAAATCGAAGACAAAGACGAGCGCAATCTGGCCGTAAAATCAATCATCGATATTATGGGGACAATGTATCCGTATCTTCGCGACATCAATGATTTCAAACATAAATTATGGGATCACATTGCCATCATGTCTGATTTTAAACTCGATATCGATTACCCATTTGACCCGCCCAAGCCCGAAACATTCTCGGAAAAGCCACAGTTTGTTCCGTACAACCAGTCGGATATTCGTTTTCGCCACTACGGAAAGATTATGGAACAACTCATTACCAACACCGTTGCCATGGATGACGAAAATCCGGCCAAAACGGTAGCAACAGAACAGTTGGCCAACCAAATGAAGAAATCGTACCTGACATGGAACAAAGATGCCGTTGACGATGAAAAAATTCTGGATGACCTTTCGCTCATATCAAAAGGAAAGCTCAATGTTGGCGAGAACTTTAAACTACAGGAAGTTATCGACATAGTTAAACCGCAGAAACCCAAACAACAGCAAAAAAAAGGCGGGCAGAACAATCCTAACCGAAAACACAAATAGAGAATAGCCCATGGCAAGGTTTATTATCGAAGGTGGACAACGCCTTCAAGGCGAACTGACACCGCAAGGAGCAAAGAACGAAGCCTTGCAGGTGATTTGTGCCACGCTGCTTACTGCCGATAAAGTTACCATCACCAACATTCCCGAGATCAGGGATGTTATCAAACTGATTGAAATCCTGAAAGATTTAGGGCTTTCCGTTTCCCGGAACCAAAAGGGAAGTTACACTTTTCAGGCCGACAAAATCGATATGGATTACCTGAAAAGCGAGCGTTTTTTCTCTCAGGCCGCAAGTCTGCGCGGTTCCATTATGATTGTCGGCCCTTTGCTGGCCCGTTTTGGGAAAGGCATCATACCGCAGCCCGGCGGCGACAAGATAGGCCGTCGACGGCTCGACACCCACTTCAGGGGTTTCGAGATGTTGGGAGCTACCTTTCATTTCGATGCCGCAAAATCGTTATACGAAGTTGAAGCGCCAGCCCTGACAGGCTGTTATATGTTACTTGACGAAGCATCGGTTACCGGAACAGCCAACCTTATCATGGCTGCCGTAATGGCCCAGGGAACGACTACCATCTACAATGCAGCCTGCGAACCATACATTCAGCAACTTTGTAAAATGTTGGTGAGCATGGGTGCCAAAATCGAGGGAATAGGCTCCAATCTTTTGACAATAAAAGGTGTTGTAACGCTCAAAGGATGCGAACACCGGTTATTGCCCGATATGATTGAAGTTGGAAGTTTTATCGGCTTGGCCGCCATGACCTCATCCGATATCCTGATCAAAAATGCCGGTTACGACCAACTGGGTATTATCCCCGACTCGTTTCGCCGCCTGGGAATCTCACTCAACCGCATCGGCGACGACATTCACATCCCGGCTCAGGATAATTACGAAATCGAATCGTTTATCGACGGTTCCATCATGACCATAGCCGATGCACCATGGCCGGGCCTTACCCCCGACCTGCTCAGTGTTTTTTTGGTCGTAGCCACGCAAGCCAAAGGCAGCATACTTATCCATCAGAAAATGTTTGAAAGCCGCCTTTTCTTCGTTGATAGATTGATTGATATGGGGGCAAAAATAATATTATGCGACCCGCACCGGGCCACCGTTATCGGACTGGAAAAATCGCACCCGCTCAGGGCAACCAAAATGAGTTCGCCCGATATTCGTGCCGGTGTAGCACTACTCATTGCCGCACTTTCAGCCAACGGGAAATCGACCATCGACAATATCGAACAAATTGACCGTGGGTACGAAAATATTGATATGAGGCTGAATGCTTTAGGAGCCAAAATTATCAGGGAATAAAATTTCATTGCCTGCAACAATCCCCGACTGAACAAACTGACAGATAAAGGAAGACTTTTTTCTGTCAGTTTGTCGCTTTAGCTGCCATTGGCAGATAATTTGCTATGTAATAATCAAGAAGTTGAAAAAAAGTAGAATCATGACGAAAAAGAGAGACGATAAAGAAAAGCATATGGCACAACCAACAGTCGACATAGAACAGAATACTGAAAATCAGAATATTGACAATAAAAACCTGCAAGAGGCAACAATCGATCCCAATGAAGCGTCGCCGGAAAGTGATATAGATTCAAAAGCAAAAATTACGGGGTTGGAAGCAGAAGTGGCCGAACTTAAAGCCAATTTGGCCGGTGCAAATGACAAATACCTTCGCCTTTCTGCCGATTTTGACAATTTCAGACGTCGTACACTGAAAGAAAAAATGGAACTAATCAATTCTGCTTCCGAAAAAGTATTATCCAATATACTTTCAGTAATCGACGATTTTGAGCGGGCTATCCAGGCCAGCAACAATTCGACTGATGCCGAAGCTACAAAGGAAGGCATTCTATTGATATATAATAAATTCAAAGATTTCACCAAACAAAATGGCGTGACCGAGATAGATGCTATAGGTGCCGACTTCAATACCGATATGCACGAGGCCATAACCAAAATCCCGGCACCGACCGAAGAACTTAAAGGTAAGGTTGTCGATGTTATTCAGAAAGGCTACTACCTCAACGACAAGGTTATACGTTTTGCCAAAGTAGTAGTTGGCGAGTAAATATTTACTTCTGAAAATGAATTAAAATGGCAAAAAGAGATTACTATGAAGTATTAGGGGTTTCGAAAAGCGCTACCGCTGAAGAGATTAAAAAAGCTTACCGTAAGAAGGCAATTCAATATCATCCCGATAAAAATCCCGGCGATAAAGAGTCGGAAGAGATGTTTAAAGAGGCAGCAGAAGCTTACGAAGTACTGAGCAGCCCGGAAAAAAAACAACGTTACGACCAGTTTGGCCATGCCGGGATGGGTAATCAAGGTGGTTTTAGCGGCCACAATATGTCGATGGACGATATTTTTTCTATGTTCGGCGACATTTTTGGCGGAGGTGGCAGCTTTGGCGGTTTTGGTGGTTTTGGTGGCAATGCGCGCAGCCAGCGTGTCAACCGCGGTTCAAATCTTCGTATAAAAGTAACACTCAACCTGAACGAAATAGCAGCCGGTGCCGAGAAAAAACTAAAAGTCAGAAAATATGTCACTTGTGACAGTTGTCACGGTAGCGGAGCCAAAGGCAGCAGCGGACATACCACCTGTTCCACCTGTAAAGGTTCCGGCCAGGTAACGCGTGTCAGCAACACCTTTTTGGGACAGATGCAAACCACATCAACCTGCCCGACTTGTGGCGGCGATGGTAAAATTATTTCGCAGAAATGTGATAAATGCCATGGTGAAGGCATTATGACCGGCGAAGAGGTGATAACCATTAAAATACCTGCAGGTGTAGCCGAAGGAATGCAATTATCGGTAAGTGGCAAAGGAAATGCAGCCCGAAGAGGTGGCATTCCAGGCGATCTGCTGGTACAAATTGCCGAAGAAGAACACCCGGAATTGATTCGCGACGAAAATGATTTAATATACAATCTCTATCTCTCGTTTCCTGATTTGACGCTTGGGACAACAGCCGAAATTCCGACCATCGATGGTAAAGTAAAAGTAAAAATTGATTCGGGTACCCAACCTGAAAAAATCCTACGCCTTCGCGGAAAAGGAATTCCCGACGTAAACGGCTACGGGAAAGGCGACCTGTTGGTCAGGATTCATGCCTGGATACCACAGAAATTGAATTCGGAAGAGAAGAAAATGGTAGAGAAACTGCAAAGTTCAACCGGATTTAAAGTTCCGGACAGCAGTAAAGAGCGAAATTTCTTTGATAAAGTGAAAGATATGTTCGACTAAATGCCGAATACTTAGTAAAAGTCCGTTAAAATTCAATTGCCCCGATAGCTAACGCTTCGGGGCAATTTTACTTCTATTTGATTTGGATCTATCTTTTGAGTTTAATTACCTCACTGCCGGCCAACAGAAATGCCCCGGTGCCATAAACTTCCCAACTCTCGGCATTAAAATTCTTGCGTGGGTCGGCGCCAATGGGTTGCACCCAGCCCACTCTTCCATTATTATCGACACATTGAGTCAATGCACGCCACGCTTTTTGAACAGCAGGCTGATAGGTTTGCCT
>CAYOJD010000122.1:0-8478 GCA_964404205.1 uncultured Prolixibacteraceae bacterium | reverse complement strand
TTATCAAGAGTAATAATGCCGTTATGAACATTCATACCGCTTTATAAAAGTTTATACCCCCCTATAAACTTTCATAGGGGGGTATAAATTCGGCAACGACAAGGAATAGCACATCAAGGCATATCCGGCAGTTTCCAGCCATTGCAGTAGGTGTGGCGGATATATTCGGCAGCTGCTTCAGCCGCGTTGAAGGTGTTGTATTGGGTATTGAAATGGGGATGACCATCAATCACCTTAAATTCGTCGGAGGTAACCACCCTCAATTTTTCGCTATCCGAGATGTTGGTAAAACGCATGGTTTCGCCATCCCATTTCAGCGTTTTGTTCAGTCCCTGCAAACGGATAGCCAATACTCCCAGCAGCACCATTTCGTTGAAAGGCCCGGCATAGGCAAAGTTGGAAGTGCACTCCACCCTGCTTTCGGGCGACTCTTTACAGGCGCGAATCCAATCTTGTTCGTGCGGCCCGTCGACATAACCTGTGGCACCCGGCACCCGGCGCAAATAGGGTGTTACCTGTGGCACGCGGCCCGACAGCAGCCGGGCATTGAACCCACCGCTTCCGCAAATCATGGTATCTTTCGAGCCAACAAAGATGCAACCACCCAAACCATCGGCCATCAGGTTCTCGCCTTCGGGCAGCAGGTCCGGACGGTCGGGCAATAAGCCGCCATCGTACCAATAAACCTTTACCGCAGGGAGGGCAATTTTCTCAAGTTTCGGCCTGGCCGGAAAAGAAAACTTCACCTTCTCGGCCTGCGGTGCACTCTCGGTATTGAGCAATGTAGAACTTCCGCTGACACTATCGGGATAGCCCAACTTGAGCGATTGGTAAACCGGATCGAGCACATGGCAAGCCATATCGCCGAAAGCTCCGGTACCAAAATCCCACCAGCCACGCCAGTTCCAGGGGGTATAGATATCATGGAATGGACGCATTGGAGCAGGACCGATAAAGAGACCCCAGTCCAATGTTTTCGGAGACACCATCTTTTCGGTTGGCCGCTGAAGCCCTTGCGGCCAGATAGGCCTGTCGGTCCAGGCATGTACTTCGGTTACTTCGCCAATTTCGCCATTCCAAATCCATTCGCATACCTGGCGAACACCGTCGCCCGAATTTCCCTGATTCCCCATTTGGGTAGCGACCTTATATTTGGCCGCCAGGCGGGTCAGCAGCCGCGACTCGTAAACCGAATGGGTAAGCGGCTTCTGGCAATAGACATGCTTGCCCATGGTCAACGCTGAAGCGGCAATCACGGCGTGGGTATGGTCTGCGGTTGCCACCATAACCCCATCGATGGAATTGCCCAGTTCATCGAACATTTTGCGCCAATCCATATACGGTTTGGCTTTGGGGAATTCGTTAAAACAGGCTTGCGCATATTTCCAGTCGACATCGCACAACCCGATAATATTTTCAGTATTCATTCCCACCAGATTAGGATGGCCTTTCCCGCCTACACCAATGCCCACAATATTTAATTTATCGCTTGGTGCCTTATGCCCCAATCCGCTGACAGTAAAGCTGGGAACAACCGTTATTCCGGCCGATAGATATGCGCTTTTTTTCACGAAATCGCGGCGGCTATGATTCGTAGTTTTCATTGTATTACGTTGATGGTTTGAATTGGACTTATCGTTTAATTTAGAGTTGTTTTATTTTCACGCTACGGTACCAAACCTTTGTTCCATGGTTTTGCAGTGAGATATGACCTTCGTCGTATTTTCCATAATCGGGAAAGGCTGACCATTTTCCGCTGTCGCGAAGTTTTTTCCATTCGTCGGTATATTTTTCATATTCCACGGTAACCACTCCGTTCAACAGATGTGTCACCTTATTTCCATCGACAATCAACAAGGCGTGGTTCCATTCGCCAACCGGTTTGTAAGGTTTAGCTTTGGGTGGGTACATGGCATAATTGGCGCCGCAAATCTGCCAATCTTCCAGTTTATCGGGCCAGTTCTCGTGATCGATAACCTGAAATTCAGGGCCGGTTTCGTAAGGATATTTGTATTTGGAATCTTCGGCAACCTGAAAGATAATTCCGCTGTTGGCTCCTTTGGTTAATTTGAATTCAATACTGAAAGCAAAATTTCTGTACCGCTTATCGGTAATAATATCCTGACTCTCACCACCGCCTTCGGTCGTCATCGTCAAGGCCCCATCTTCAATTTTCCAACTTTCAGGAATGCCTTTCATGTTGTAGCCATGCCACCCTGTCATACTTTTGCCATCGAAGAGCAGTTGCCATCCGGCTTTTGCTTCCGATTTGCCCAATGAGTTGGGAGCTGCTTTTTTGTCGAGTTCCGACAAGATTGTCTTGGCATCTTTGTCGCCGGTGAGGGTAAACGAAAGCATCAAAACCGCAGCTAACATTGCGAAGAAGAGAAACCTACTTTTTTCCATTTTTTTTAAAATTATTCGTTAAACATTAAAAGTCAGTTATTTTGATAAAACAGTCAGCCGGGAGGCATTAACTGTCCATTGCTTTTGTCGAACCGATTGGCTGTTCAGACCGTTAAATGTAAGAAAAATGTAGCAAGAAGATTGGGGGGGCAGCGATTAAGGCTTTCGTAAGTCGGAAAAGCCGCTTATCTTCGAAAAAGAGTTATTTCAAATTGCTATCAAATGAAGATCGACGGTAAAGCTTATCATACCATATGGGCCGATTCGCCCACTGAAGGTGTCGTGTCGGTTATCGACCAGCGCAAACTTCCGTTTGCTTTCGAAATATGCAGGCTCAAAACGGTTGAAGATATTTGGTTGGCCATTGGCGATATGGCTGTACGCGGGGCACCATTGATAGGCGTAACCGGAGCTTACGGAATCTGGCTGGCTGTCAGGGAATCGTCAGATGTTAACTGGAAAGCGGAACTTATCCGACAGGCCAATTATTTGAAAAACGCCCGTCCGACAGCCGTCAACCTGGCGATTCTGATTGATGAAGTGGTGACAAATATTCTGACCAGCCCGTCGAAACAAGCCGCCGAAACAATGGCATACACCGAAGCCGAAAGGGTAAAACAGCGCGAAATCGAATGGTCGGAGGCTATTGGCGAGTGGGGCAAAGGCCTGATAAGCGAAATCAGCCGGAAGAAAAACGGGGAGCCGGTCAACATTCTCACCCACTGTAATGCCGGCTGGTTGGCTTGTATCGACTGGGGAACGGCTACAGCACCCATTTATAAAGCCCATCGTGAAGGAATTCCGGTACATGTCTGGGTTGACGAAACGAGGCCGCGGAACCAAGGTGCACGGCTTACCGCGTGGGAGCTGGCCATGGAAAATGTTCCGCATACTATAATCCCCGACAACAGCGGTGGCCACCTGATGCAACATGGACAGATCGACCTTTGCATCGTCGGCAGCGACCGCACGACCCGTACCGGCGATGTGGCCAATAAAATAGGCACTTATTTGAAAGCGTTGGCCGCCCACGATAACCAAATTCCATTCTGGGTGGCACTTCCCTCTTCGACCATCGATTTTACCATGAGCAACGGCATTGGCGAAATACCCATCGAAGAACGCAACGGGGAGGAGGTACGCTGGATGGAAGGCGAAACCGAAGCCGGGGTTTGCAGCAAATTCAGAATTATTCCTGAACAACATGCTGTGGCCAATTACGGCTTCGATGTCACCCCTGCACGGTTGGTTTCTGGCCTGATAACCGAAAGAGGAATTTGCAACGCCAACGCCCAAAGCATAAAAATGCTCTTCCCCGAAAGGGAATAAAAAGATATAATTCACTGAATTACTGTATTATTTATACCAGAAATATTATTTTTATTCCACAGTTACTCTTTATATCTTTACCAAAACCGATTTTCCGGAACACGATATGGCATTAAAAAGAACTTGGAAATATTATTTGGCAGCACTTTGGCTGACAGGGTTTTTGCTGGGATGTAATACCAAGAAAAATACGCCGTCGTCGAGGGCCTACCACAACCTGACATCGCGCTATAACATTTACTTCAATGCAAAAGAGAGCCTGAAGTCAGGTGTTGAACGTATCGACAAAAGTGTTACCGACGACTATACCCACATTCTTCCGGTGTATAAATATGGTGATGCCGATGCTGCAACCGTAGCCGTAGCCGAGATGGAACTTGCCATTCAGAAGGCCTCGAAATTGATAGCGCTGCATTCGGTAACCCGAAATCCGAAACGGAAATCGAATAAATCGGAACGTTACATGAAATTTGCCTCGAAAGGCGAATACAATAACTGGGTCGACGACAGCTATCTGCTAATGGGACAGGCCAGTTATTACATCCACGATTTTCATCGGGCGGAAGAAAATTACCAATATGTACTGCGTAAATTCACCAACAGTCCGGTACGATACGAGGCCTATCTGGGGCTTGCACAAACTTACATCGAAAGCGGGGAGCTGGAAAAAGTACCTGACATTTTAAAAAGGCTCGAACGCGATGGCGGCATTCCAAAATCGCTGCGCGCCGACATTAATCTTACTTACGCCTATTTTTCCATCAAAAGTGAAAACCACACCGAAGCTATCCCCTATCTGAAAACAGCCCTTGAATATCCAATGCCACACAAACTGAAAATCAGAACCCGTTACATATTGGCCCAGTTGCTTGCCGAACAAAATATGAACGTAGAGGCAGCAACATTATTCAAAAAGGTTGTGAAAATGAAGCCTGAAGTCGATATGGCATTCAATGCTCGAATATCAGTGCTCGAGCTTTCCGAAGGCGACTCCATAAGTGCCAATAAGCTTTTGAATAAATTATTAAAAGACCCCAACAACAATAAATTCCGCGACCGAATCTATTTTGCCAAAGGGCAGTTGGCGTTAAAAGCCAACGAACGCGAAAAAGCCATTTCCAATTTTCAACAATCGGTAGCCTACAGCACCGAAAATGCAAAACAAAGGGCAATGTCGAGCATTACTGTGGGTAAACTGTTTTATCAAGATGAAAACTACGCGATGGCTTCGGCTTACTACGACAGCGCCACTGCGATAATCGAACCCGGATACCCCAATTATTCATCGGTTATAACCCGTGCTGCCAGCCTTAAACGGCTCACAGATAATCTGAACACCATTAATCGAGAAGATAGTTTACAGCGTATTGCAGCCTTACCTTCGGCCGAAAGAGATGCGCTTATCTCGCGAATAATCAGCGATATTCAGCGAAAGGAACAAGAAGCGCAAGCTGCCGAAAGAGATGAAATGAACGACCAAAACTATTTCAGGGCACAACAATACCGGCAGCAAATCAGAACTACCGACAATTCAAATCTTTGGTATTTCTATAACCCATCAACAGCCGGCATTGGAAAAACCGAGTTCCAACGAATTTGGGGAAAACGAAAATTGGAAGATAACTGGAGAAGAAAAAACAAACTTTCATCGACACCCGACGATACCCAGCAACTGGCATTGCAGGGCGATAATAATGTTGATGTGGAAGAGGTACAAAAAGTAAGCGATCCGAAAACAAAAGAATATTATCTTCAAAATGTGCCATTGACCGATTCGCTGATGCAAAAGTCGCACGAACGGATAAAAAACTCGCTTTTCGATGCTGGCAGGCTTTTCAGGGTACCATTTGGTAATTTTCCACGTTCGACAGCAATGTTTGAGGAGTTAATTCGCCGCTATCCGGCAAGTATTTACGAACTCCCGGCATATATCGAACTGCATCAGCTGGCCGAACAAAACAATGAACCAACTTCGATGGCGGCATTTAGAGCCAAAATAATCAACAGTTACCCCGATTCGAGATATGCAAAGTTCCTTCAAAACCCCAACTATTTTAAAGAGTTAGAAGAAGCCAATGCAAAAATGGACCAAAAATATGCCGAAGCCGTTGAAGCCTACAGAAAAGGCATGTTCCCGCAAGCGTCACGCCTGGTTTCGGAAGTAATAGCCATGAAACCCGATAGCAGCTTGATGGCCAGGGCAAAGTTTATCCAGCTTACTTCGACAGGTAAATCGATGGGCAACGAAAGTTTCATGCAGTCGCTCGAGCAATATATCAGCCAATATCCCGAGTCTCCCACAATTGGACTAGCCGTAAAAATTAAAGATCTGCTGGAAGCCAACTCGCTTGCCGACTATCAGCAGTTGTTGGCATCGGGCTATATCAATGCCGATATCGTTAATGAAGAACTCAGAAATGACAACAAGATCAACGATGAATTTGGTGGAAAATTCTCGTACGATGACGATATGTTCCATTATTATGTGGTAGCATTTCCCAAACAGGCCGGAGTGAAAGTAAACAGATTGATGTTTGATATTGCAAATTATAATATTGATTATTATACATCTACAGATTTTGATGTCGAATCGGTGAGCCTTAACCCCAAAACACAGATGGTGGTCATACGAAGTATGCCCAATAAAGATGAAGGCTTAATCTATTTCCGCTCCATCATTCGCAAACGTCCGGTATTTAAAACGCTTGAAGGAGTCGATTATAATAATTTCTCAGCCTCATCGTCAAACTACCGAACCATTATTGCCGATAAGGATTATACCGATTATTTGAAGTTTTTTGCAAAAAATTATAGCCCTTATATCGGTTCAGACTATCCGAAAGATGTGATTGAAGCACCGTCAGAACTTCTTGCAAAGGTACGCGAGAGGGAACAACCTGAAGAAAAAGGTAAATTTGTGGTAGTACCACAGGGACCCGCTGTTCAGAACCAGTATTTGATGAACGAAGGTGAAGCACACAAATTCATCATTGTTCTTGAAGATTCAACTGCATCGCTTGCTCCTGTAGTGGCCCAATTCATCAATTTTAATTCGACTGTACATCAGGCAGAAAAACTTGTTACGAACTCGGCACAAATAGGTGGCAAACCGGCACTTATCGTCGAAGGATTAAAAAATAGCACCCAAGCCATAACCTATTTCAGGGAGGTTATCAACAATCGCGATTTATATACTGAGATTGAAAATTTGAGTTATTCTAATTTTTTGATTACTGAAAGTAACCAGCTGGTGCTTAAGAATAAAAACGACTTGAAAGGATATGTAGCTTTCTTTAGGGACAATTACCTAAAAACCAAACAAGAACAACGACCAACGACAAACGCCGGACTATTTGCCGATTATGTTGGGCCGTATAAAGCAAGGCTCAGTAACGAAAATATGTTTGTACTGGTTTATCCTACCGGGAACGTCAAGTCCGAACAACTTGTCGATAAGTTTAACCGCTTTAACAGCCTGAACTTTGGCTCGCCAAACATTCTGGTTAAAACCGAACAACTCGACGAATTCCGCTCCGTATTGATTGTGACCGGGTTGGGCGAACATGCCGCAGCAATGGCCTACTATAGAAAAGTCAATAGCGACCAATCGCTCTTTGCTGATTTAAAAGGTGTAAACTATAGGTTCTTTACCATTAGTGCGGAAAACTTCACCATTTTCGGTGAAGATAAAAACCTGCAATTGTATATGGATTATTTCAACAGGGTTAAATGGTAATTGGCTAAAGCTCATTCGCGTTAAAAGTATCGCCTTGCGAAATATCACCGGTTTCGTATCCTTTCATAAACCATCTCATGCGCTGCGCCGAAGTGCCGTGTGTAAACGAGTCGGGAACAACATAACCTTGCGACTGCCTTTGCAAACGATCGTCGCCAATGGCATTTGCTGCATTCATTGCCTCCTCAATGTCACCAGGCTCAAGGAGCGCATGTGTACGATCCATATGATGAGCCCAAACACCAGCCAAAAAATCGGCCTGAAGCTCAAGCATTACAGTTAGCTTGTTGAATTCCTTTTCAGACAATTCACCTCTCATGCTGTTGTAACGATCCATGATGCCCATCAGCTTTTGAACATGATGCCCTACTTCGTGAGCGACTATGTAGGCCTGAACAAAATCTCCGGGCGCGTTCAACTGTTGCTGCATCTCTTCAAGAAAAGACAAATCAATATAGACCTTTTCATCGCCCGGACAATAAAATGGACCGGTTGCCGCACTCGAAAAACCACAGGCTGATTCAGTTGATTCCCTGAAAAGTACCAAGGTTGGTTGACGGTATGTGTCACCGTTCTCATTAAATACCTTAATCCAGACATCCTCTGTTTCAGCCAACACCACGCCAAGAAAACGCTTTAGTTCTTCTTCGTGCGGATTGGTAGGAACCATTTCAGTTGATTCGGAGTTATCTCCAGCCTGCATCGTTTGAAGTAATTGCATCGGGTTCCCACCCATCAGCCATACAATTAAAAGGACAATGATAGTACCTATGCCCCCAATTGAAGCCACTCTTCGACCACCCGTCGAGCGTCTGTCTTCAACATTACTGCTCTCTCTACGACCTTGCCAACGCATAATTTTACCGATTTTAGTCTCATAAATTTACATCAAATAAGTGAAAATCCTGACAAGTTATTTTAGGGAAAGGTACCTCTTACAGACGTAAGATGGCAAATTACACGTGTGCGATGACAGGGGAGACTCCCGATTGCTTTTTTTGCCGGCC
>CAYOJD010000121.1:0-8518 GCA_964404205.1 uncultured Prolixibacteraceae bacterium | reverse complement strand
GATGATTAACTTACTCGATTAGAAAGTGTATTTGGCACCAAGCGTTGGCATCACCTTGAAACCATCCATTCCGCCAAAATTGTTGCTCAACTCAACTTCGCCACCTGCAGCAAATTTTTTGGTGAAGTTGTACCACAACTGAGGTTCAGAAAGGAAAATATAACTGCCATTTGCGTTTTCTTCTTTCCAGAAATCGGCAAAGCCGGTAAACGACATTTTGCCTTTCAGGAAGTTAAGGTACCAAACACCGGTCAACTGGAAACTATTGTCGTTACCAATGGCCCCACGGATATTTTTGTAAAGCACTTTCAAAGAGAAGCCACGGGAGAAATCTTTTGCATTCCACGAATAGTCAACCCCGGTCAACCACGCGTCGTTGATTTGATAAGCACCACCAAATTCGCCTGATTTCCACTGGCCAAAACCGCCATTGTATTCGGCATGCCAGCTAAAAGGCGATTTGGCAATGGTGAAACAACGGGCAATTTCGAAATAACCCAGGCTTACACCTTCCACATCGCCTACTCCATAATCCATATCGATAAAGAAGAAGGTGTTGCCCAGTTTGTCTGGTTTAAACATCTCGACTGTGGTGGTCAGATAACTACGGTCTTTCCCCAAATCGTAGTGTAACTGAATGTTTTGCGCTTTCAGGCCAGCAACGGCAAAAGCAAAGGTTAACAGTAAAAGAACTTTTTTCATTGGAATAAAATTTAAAAAATAGAGTTAATAAATAATTGATATCTAAACATTTCTCTCTTGTTCAAAAAAAACATTGCCATAAAGCCTCCTTCAATTGCCTGCCCGGTTATCCATTCAGGTTTTCGTCGATAGCCTTGTTCAGAAAACGGTTGACCGGAAATATCAGCCTGAAAGCAGCCACACTCTCATCGAGCAGGGAGGCTGAAGCCAGATCTTTCTCTTCGAGCGGTTTTCCCCAGGCATACGAACGCGGCCTCACCAAATCAATATGGGGAGCACTTTTGTCGTAGCCTTTGGGTGCCGAACGCAGCTTATCGAAATATTCATCTGTAAAGGCAGCTTTGAAATCGGGGTTCCCAACGTGGGCAAGGTAGGCTTCGGGGTGATACCAAATCTCCTGTCTGATGGCCTGTAAGTGTTCCGGTGGCGGCATATAGACTCCGCCCGACAGGAAAATCCCGCCCGGTTGAATATGAAAATAGTAACCGGCATAACCGCTTTTCCGCCCTCCGCGGGCCATATAGCTTCCAAAATTAGTTTTGAAAGGGCGCTTATCGTTCGAAAAACGGACATCCCTGAAAATACGGAACATACAATCCTTTGGCTGTAGCGGCGGTATTTCGTCGTCGAACAACCGCAATGCGGCAATTAACTCGGATGTAAATTGAAGAAAGCGGGTGCGGCATTTTTCGTAACGGTCGCGGCTGGCATCGAACCACTCCCGGTTATTGTTGGCTTCTAAATCTTTAAGGAAATCAAGGATTTCTGTCATAAATGGCAAGAGTTGAAAGCTAAAGGCCAAAAATAGTTATTAAAGCGAAAAAATTCCCGGCAGGAAATCTATTTTTGTAAATATTTATTAACAAGATGATAACAGCCGATCTAAGAAAAGGAGTGGTAATTGTAGCCGGAGGCAGTGGCTCACGAATGGGGGGCGACACGCCAAAGCAGTTTATTTCCATCAATGGGGTGCCTGTTTTGATGCATACTATTCAAAAATTTTTACAATTCGACCCCTCTATTCTGGTCGTGTTGGTACTGCCCGAAAACCAGCTTGCCTACTGGGCCAAACTTTGTCAAAAAGGGCACTTCGACATCCCCCATCAAATCGCTGCCGGCGGACAAACCCGCTTTCATTCCGTCCAAAACGGACTGGCACTGACAGGACAGTGTGACCTGATTGCCATTCACGACGGTGTCCGTCCGCTGGTATCGACCGACACCATCGCCCGTACATTCGATGCCGCCCTGCAACACGGAAGCGCTATCCCCGTATTGCCGGCCAACGAATCGCTGCGGCAAGGCACACCCGAACACTCTTCAGCAGTCGACCGTTCTCAATATTTTATGGTGCAAACCCCCCAGGTTTTTCGTCGCGAAATATTAATAGAGAGCTATCGCCAGCCCTACGACCCTGCCTTTACCGACGATGCCTCGGTAGTCGAAAAAGCCGGTCGTCCGGTAAGAATGGTGCCCGGCAACCGCGAAAACATCAAAATTACCCATCCCGAAGATTTACAGATAGCTGCTTTATGGCTTTAATCTATAAGCAAAAGTACCAACTTAACAAAGCATAAGCCCATCCTTCTGACTGCCCGGCAACAACCAGACTTCGGGCAAATCAAAGGTATAAAGCCTCGGTTAGTCATCGGGTTATACACCCTCCGTTAAAAGAAATTGACAACGCCATTTTCAACGTGGTAAAAGCCGCCCACAACCATAATATCGCCATTGACCTCAAGTTCACGGATAATAGGACTTTGCCCGCGGATTTGCCTGATGGTATGCCGCACATTGGCCATCGAAACATTGTTGACAAAAAGCACATTGTCGCCATGGCGATTTTCAATCGTGTCGATCACGTTCCCAATGGCCGGCTTGATCTTGCTTAGCAGCGTGGTAATATGGCCAACCTCCACATTGTTGCACGCACTGATTATGGCACCGCAATTGGTGTGACCCAGCACAACGATGATTTTCGATTTCGCAATGGCACAGGCGTATTCCATGCTTGCCAGGATATCGTCGTTCAGAATATTTCCCGCAATGCGGATACTGAAGATATCGCCAAGTCCCTGATCGAAAATTAACTCAGCCGAGGTTCTTGAGTCGATACAGCTTAAAATGGTAGCAAACGGAAACTGGCCCTCTGATGTCTGGTTTACCTGTTTCAGCAAATTACGGTCGGCTTTCAGGTTATTCAAAAAGCGGAGATTTCCCTCCTGTAGAAGCCGAAGCGCCTGCAATGGCGCAATTCTATCCTGCGACTCCTTCGTGTGCGTCCACATGGTCGTGATGATTATATTGATAAGCAGCCTTCATCATCCGGTCCATAATGGCAACGCCCAAACCTTGCGCAGCAACTGGCTCGATAAAGATGGTTTTCACATCTGTATCCTCCTCCATTTGGTGAAGGGCAGCAAACAGGTTGGCCGCAATCTCGATTGTATTGCCTGTTTGCGAAGTAACGGCCACTTTGGCTGTACCCCAATCTTTATCAGGCTGCCTGTGCAAAATCAATCCAGATAATTCAGGAAGCCTGCTATCGTTCTCTTTCAGCAAAAAGAGCGGTTTCCTGGGCGAATAATGGCTCTTGAGCAAGCCGGGGGAGAGCAGTTTTTCGGGCTTCGAATGGTCGAATACAAATAGCCCGGGCAACGCCTTCTCAATATCGTCGAGCGTGATATAACCCGGACGCAGCAGCCGGCAGCAGTTTCCCTCGACTGAAACAATGGTCGATTCGATGCCGACAGTTGTTTTGCCGCCATCGAGCACATAATCAACATTGGGTAACTGTTTCCTTACATGGCGGGCACTTACCGGACTAAGCTGTCCGAACTTGTTTGCACTGGGTGCCGCCAGCGGGCATCCTGATTCGCGGATCAGAGAGAGCGCAATCGTGTTGTCGGGCATACGAATGCCCACTGTTGGCAATCCTGAGGTTACGAGATCGGGCACAAGCGCACTTTTGGGCAGCACAAGAGTTAAGGGGCCGGGCCAGAATTGTTTGGCCAACTGCATTACATTCTCCCCTACACCATCGGTCAACCGCGCAATGTCGCTGAACGAAGCAACATGGACAATCAGCGGATCGAATGAGGGGCGCTCCTTGATTTCGAATATTTTGGCAACAGCAAAAGGGTTAAGTGCATCGGCACCTAACCCATATACTGTCTCTGTTGGAAAAGCGACCAGACCACCTTTTTGGATAACACGGGCAGCCTCGCTAATGTTGTGGTTTGTCATTTGCTAATTTATTATCAGCCTCTTCCAGCTCAACCCTTTTTTGTTCCTGAAAAGCCATAATTCGTTCGCGGAGCGTGGGATTTGACAATCCCAGTATTTTTGCCGCTGCCAACGCCGCATTTTCAGGGCTAAGCACAGTGAGCGGCGCTACGCCCGAAGGCATCCTGACACTTGAGTAGAGATCGGCTCCGCTAAATTTCTCGCTATAGGGCGGACAGGCAATAACAGGACAATAGGTTTGTGCATCAGTAAAACCGCTTAAGGCATTGCTCATTCCGGCAATAGTGATAAAAACCACTTTCTCCTTTTCATACTCCTTAATCAGGTCATAACACTTCAATGGCACTTTGTGCGCCGAGGCAATACGGATTATGGTTTCAATCTCAAAAGTACCCAAAACTTTACCAATACGATTGGCCCAGTCGAGATCAGCCCCGGACCCCATTATAATGACCACTTTGCTCATAATCGTCAATACTGTTGAATGAATATTCATATTCGTAACTCATCGGGATAATCTCGTTATACTCCTCGATTGTTGCGTTCGATAGACAGGCATCAATAATACGCTTCCCTGTTTGCAGCAAATCGTCTTTCAGATACTTCTGCAGTTCGTTCTTAAAGAAATCACTCAACAACTCGGCGCCGGCATCGTACCCTTCCATGCCGATCTCGGGCTGATTGTATACTTTAAGGAATCGTGAAGGAATTTTCGACCCTTCGAGGGTAAGGTAGTTCAACTCATAACCCAACAGCGGACAGCGTGCAGGCTGATACTGGTCGGTACGCAAACGGGCAGCTCCCCGACGGGTAAGGTATTCGCGCATCAAAAGCTGAGGTTTAAAGGCAACATCCCAAACTCCGATATTCTGATTTGGAACCAACGTAAAGGTGGTACGCGGCGTATCGATAATCTGCTTAAGCAACATGTTGGCGTGCGGAACACGTTTCCCGGTAGCGAATGGCCAGTACGATCCAACGCCTTCGCTCTCCATACCGCCGGTGCTCACAATGCTGGGGTTGTTGTGCCCGCGTGGTGCCACAAGTCGCCACAACCAGGCCAGTGCTGGCGGAAGCACATGGAACAAGCCTATGATACCGTACGACGGATTCTCTTTTGTACACATGGGGGTACGGATACCAAAACTTCGGATATCAACCGAAACAGGGCGATTCACCACATTGGGTACCGATTTGCGGGGAATAATGACCCTTGGATTGGGACATGGCTTTCCCGGTTCATCCTGAATATGATTCCAGATCAGCGCAGTAGCTCCAGGTTGCGATTCGATGTTCAAAAACAATAATGGAACCGTGGGATTAATTGTCATCTTCTCGAGCGATGGGTCATCGCCATACTGTTTCACACTATCCACGCGGACAAACCAGGCGTTTTCGGCATCAACAATGCGTAGTTTACCATCCTTTTTCTGAACCGAGGGATGGCAAAATGCCATATCGTCGGCGACAGAGTTAAAGGTACAGAAGCGCGGAATGGTGATAAAACGCTCTTCGGCGGTAAGTTTGTTGCGGCCCAAAAGCACTCTTCCGTCGGGCTCGCGAAGAATATGTTGGTGCATTTCGCTTTTGCCACCACCGCTGGCACCTTCGTGCATAAAGGTGGTAAGATTGTCGTACGGACTGATTGACTGCACGGCCGAACAGTGGGCAATAATCCAATCCTCTTTTTCGGCTTGCGTTAACATAACCCCGTAAAGTCCTTTCTTGGCACTTGGGCCAGGATATAAATTATAGGAGTAGAGCTCATGAATCGACTCTGTGCGGTTGTGAACCACCACCTGTTTGCCATTAAAATGCGTATGACGGAAAACGGGCGCCACAAAAATTACCGATCTAAGCTCGGCTCCTTCTTTCAACTCATCAACAGCTACCATCTCCTGCAACATCGACAACCCGAGGGCAAAGAAAGCAGCATTGGCCGGAGCGATGGCAATACCAAGTGAACCAATATTCTCGCGGCCGGCAAAGTAAAAGAAAACAGCCAGATCCTGCTGTTTCATCCACACGAAGGTTTCGGACTGCAAACCTGCGAATTCATAGCCATATTTATCGATAAAACGCTTTTTGTCGGTGGGTTTATCATCGGCAATTACCATTGTCCCAGGGTCGCGGCGACGCATGTAAGCCTCGGTATAGTTGGCCGATATGCCATTCTTAACCCGCTGTACAACGGCTTCAACATAATGTCCCTTTCCGGGAATGTCGTAGCCTACTTCATATTCAGGATTATTTTTCCCATTCGTGGCCGCATCGGCAAGTTCTGAGGGCGTATTGAACACCTGGTAACGCTTGCAACCATTTAATAATTCCGAAATGTTTTCGGGGACGACAATCTTTTTCCCTTTTAAAACAGTTAACAAATTATCCATAGTCTGATCAATTTATGGCTCACTTTCCATTGCTGCAAGAGCCGTAGGAATGCTTTGCCTTTGTTCAATTAATACAGCGACAAATTTATAAAATTATACTTAAAAATATGAAGTATTACTTAATTTATTAACGAATATTTAATAGTCCGGAGGCATATGCACCGATAAAATCTCCCTCATCCCATCGAAATAGTTAACAACGTTAAACAACAACCTGATATGAAAAAAATGTTATCGCCAGCCCTTTATTTGTTGATTACTATCACCAACAATTGTTTTTTTGAGTCTTGTTTTAGGAAAACATCTAACATAGCTGGTGATGCATCTTGTCCTTCATCAAAAAAGATATAATCGTAATCCAATTCTGGGTTTGATAGTTGGAATTTTTTCAAATAGAAATCATGAGTAAACCGCATTCCACCAGAATCCATTTTTTGAAAAAGTAGTGCAGCGTATTTATTGATTAATCCAAGATGTTGTAAAACAAAAGAACGCGCTTCTTCATCAAATACAATATCCAATTAGTTCAATTCTGAAAATTGTTTGGTCGTATTATTACAGAAAAAAGTAAAAAGCGAATAATATGCGATGCTAAAATAATCTTATCGTTCTTGTTTTTATTTGCCAATAAATCAAGATGTTCATTTGTATCTAAACAAATCAAAGTCTCAAGTTCTTTTTGTTTGCTGATAAGTACTCTATAGTTGGTAATATGACCTAAACCTTTCCACGATTTAATTTTTATCCAATTATGAAATGTTTCCTGAAATTCAGAAACTTATTAAACCCAATCTCTTAGCAATCCAACTTTGTTGTAAACTCAGACAACAATCGCAATGCAACCGCACTATTGGAAAGTTCAGCTGAAATTTCGTCTGACTCTTCAAATCTGTTCTGAGAGTATTCCTTATCACTATCAGAGATGTAAAGTTTATGAAGCCTTTCAAAGAGATTTATATGTTTCTGCTCAATTTGTATAAACTTTATTGGAATCAAATATTTTTCAAATAGTTAGTAACCAAAGTACCAGCATGAGTATTTAAAAACTTGTTTATTGCTTTGCTTTCAAATTTCTCTAACTGTTCATATTCTGTTTTGTGGCTCTTTAAAAAATCCTCCAAAGTATCTTTGCAATAAAGCCCCAATAGTTTTCCGTAATCTTTTGGAGTTATGGTTCCGATTTTACTGATTACATTTTGTAAACGATTCTCTGTAATGTATTTAAAAATTTCCTCACATAATATTTGTGCATCATCGCTTAATGTTTCTTGCTGATTTAAAAGTGATTTAAGAATATTCTTGTCGATAAAATTATTGTTTTCCGTCCATCTTTCATTTTTGTTCTTGATTAAAACTCTTGAACCATTTCTGAAAAAACTCGGTTGGACAGGTCGAATAACAACACCTTCACATATATTCTGTTGTAAGTCAGGCAAATTAAACCATTCCGAAATTTTAGATTTAAAATTGTTTGGATACTCCAAACAATCATTTAATGAACCTCGAAATATTGTCTTTGCATATAAAAACCCGACTGATTCAAATAGATTGTTAATTGTGTCATTATCCAAATATTGGTCGCTATTTATAAGTATGTCAAAAGCATAAAAATCATTGTCCGGACAGTAATAAACACCTTTTTGAACGAAAACTGCCGTATTTACTTTTTCTACATTTGGTTGTGGGTAAATTCCCCCAAATAATTCTCCGAATATAGTAACCTGTTTTACGTCTGAATATTTCTCCGATATTAATTTGTACAATTGAATCACTTTGGATTCATATTTATGCTGTACATACTTTGAATTGTAGAAATTCTCATCATCTGTGATTAATTCAGTTCTCTTTGCTGAAATTATGTCTTTCCCGTTTGTAATGAAAGATAAATTAGCACCATGTACTTTCTCTTGAACTACATATTCAAGGTCATAAAATCCTTGTTCCTTTATTTCATTCAAGAATTCTATCTGATACGAGTTCTCAATCGAATTATATTTTTTAAAGTCCATATTGAAACATTTTAATCATTATCAAATTTCACTAAACTGTCAACAATGCTGGTGCGTTGGCAAGAAAACAGCTCTTTGCAAGCCGAAGTACCAGCATGTGGTTTGGAGCTTGCAAATGTGCCAAATTTGCGCTGGCATTTGTTGCATGGTCTCTCTTAGCATAAAACACAA
>CAYOJD010000120.1:0-8596 GCA_964404205.1 uncultured Prolixibacteraceae bacterium | reverse complement strand
GGGTAGGCCATCTTTTCGTAATTGTCTTTTATCCCGTGGTTGCGCAGGTATTCGATTTCGGCATCGCGCGAAAGTTCCAAATCCCGCGTTGGGGTCAGTATTTCGATTTCGGGAGCCAGAACTTCGAAAGCCAAGTCGAAACGAATCTGGTCGTTTCCAGCACCGGTACTTCCGTGTGCCACATACTTGGCCCCGATACTTTGTGCATATTCGATAACGGCCAATGCCTGAAAAATACGCTCTGAACTGACCGAAATGGGGTAAGTATTATTACGCAATACATTTCCATACACCATATAACGAATTCCCTTCTGGTAATATTCGTTCGTTACATCAAGGGTTTTGTGGGCTTTCACACCCAACGAATAGGCTTTCTTCTCAATAGTATCCAACTCCTCTTTCGAGAAGCCACCCGTATTGGCAATGGCAGTATATACTTCCAGTCCTTTTTCCTTGGCCAGATAGATGGCACAAAACGAGGTATCTAAACCCCCGCTAAAGGCCAAAACTACTTTTTCTTTCATATCTTATTTATTTTAAAATTCTTACATTTTTAAACTACAATTATCGTCCGTGGAGCAGAATTAACTTTCGCCAATCGATAGCGGAGAAAAGCAACTTGTCGTTTTTGCGCTTTTCGAGCCACTCTTTGTAGATACTGAATGGGGTTTTCATCTTCCGTTTGGTCGTTTTCTCCCATTCAGGGTCGTACAACATTCCTGTACACAAGCACTTGGTACGATTCATCCGAACCAGGATATCGTAATTTACGCAACTTTGACAACCTTTCCAAAACTGGTCATCATCAGTCAATTCAGAGAAGGTTACCGGACGATAGCCCAGCTCGGAGTTAATTTTCATTACGGCCAAACCGGTAGTCAAACCAAATAGTTTGGCGTTGGGAAATTTCTTCCTCGACAACTCGAACGCTTTGTGCTTGATGCGCCGCGCCAGGCCGTGGCCACGGTATTCCCAATGCACTATCAATCCTGAGTTGGCCACATATTTCTCGTCACCCCACGATTCGATATAGCAGAAACCGGCAAACTTATCTCCGTCGAGGGCGATAATGGCTTTTCCCTCGCTCAATTTTCCGGCAATATATTCATAAGTCCGGCGGGCTATACCGGTCCCGCGTTCTTTCGATGCCTTTTCGATGGTATCATTGATTTCATCGACATATTTCAGGTGCTCCTCACCAGCCACCACCACTTTGATTTCCGGCACAGCCGGTTCGGCGGTTTTTCTTTTGAAAATCATTTTTTTATTATTAGAATGTCGGTAAGTAAAATTTCTTCCATTTAAATTCTGTTTTCGAGGCGCGGCATCATGTTTTTCAGCGCCCTGATAACATCATTGCGCCCAATGCCTTCGCGCATTACCAGTAGAATGGTGTCGTCACCGGCAATGGTGCCCATAATCTCGTTCATGCCCGAATTATCGATGGCCAATGCTACGCCTCCGGCATACCCAGCCATTGTTTTCATTACACCCAGGTTGCCCGAAAATTCAATTCCAATTACGCCTTCCGAGAGGAAATTCATCCGGGCATCGTCGCGCCCCTCTTCCTGCTGAACCATCTCGGCTTTCGATAACCGGTAGAGGTACCCATGAGTGGCATCACTGATTTTAACCACCTGCATCGCTTTCAAATCGCGCGAAAGGGTAGCCTGCGTCACATCGCAACCCAGTTCGAGTAGCCTCGACTGTAACTCATCCTGACTGCCGATTGTTTCTGTTTCGATAATCCGGCGAATCATCTGAATACGTTCATCACGGTTCTTCACAACTATCAATTAATTACTGTTCAATTACTTAACTTAACAAAACCACTCGAAAACAATCTAAAAAGGGTATTATTTTCAATGTTTATACAAAACCAAAGTGCAATTTTATACATTTTATGCAAAAAAATGATTCATTTTTGTATATTTATTTAATTTAAACCTCCAATATTAATTTAATGTGAATAATTATAAATTCAAATGCAACGTATTGGGAATGTCACCGATTTGAATTACTTTTGTAGCCGTGCGAAGTCAAACGAGAATATCAATTGCAAAGCGCCCGAAAGAATGCGTTTTTACTGCTGAAAACAAAGTAGTGGAAACGCATTTTTTCTGAGAAATAGTTGGGTAAATAACAGAAAAACAGATAAAATCCTTTCAATACAATGCGAAAAGTAAAATTAATCCTTGAAGATGGAACTGCATTCAGCGGCAAATCGTTTGGCTACGAAAAATCAGTCGCCGGTGAGGTGGTCTTCTACACGGCCATGACCGGTTACCCCGAGAGCCTCACCGACCCGTCGTACACCGGACAAATCCTGGTTTCGACCTACCCGCTGATTGGCAACTACGGCGTACCGACCGACTTGCAGCAAGATGGCATCCACCGCTTTTATGAATCGAACAAGATTCACATTACCGGTCTTATTATTTCGGACTATTCGTTCGAATACAGCCACTGGAACGCGATGCTGAGCCTGGGCGACTGGCTGAAAAGCCAAAATGTACCGGGATTGTATGATATCGATACCCGCGCGCTGACCAAAATCCTTCGCGAAAAGGGCTCCATGCTTGGAAAAATTGAATTTGAAAGCGATGAAATACCATTCTTCGACCCAAACCAGGTCAATCTGGTCGAGATTGCCAGCACCAATGAGGTAACCACCTATGGCGACGGCAACGAACATGTGGTATTGGTCGATTGCGGGGTAAAAAACAATATCATCCGCTGCCTGCTCGACCGCGGCGCCAAAGTTACCCGCGTTCCATGGGATTTCGATTTCAACACCCTCGACTACGACGGCCTCTTCCTTACCAACGGCCCCGGCGACCCTACCATGTGCGACATCACCGTGAAGCATATCAAAAAAGCCATCAGCCTCGAAAAACCAATTATGGGCATCTGTCTGGGCAACCAGCTACTTGGCCTGGCTGCCGGTTGCGAAACCTACAAGCTAAAATATGGCCACCGCAGCCATAACCAGCCCGTTCTGCTCAATGGAACCAACCGCTGCTTTATCACCTCGCAAAACCACGGTTATGCCATTGCCAACGAGACCTTGCCATCAGACTGGGAGCCATTGTTTATCAATGTGAACGACAATACCAACGAAGGTATCCGGCACAAATCGAAACCCTTCTTCTCCACGCAGTTCCACCCCGAAGCCTCATCAGGCCCGGTAGATACGGAGTTCCTGTTCGACGATTTTATCAATAACGTTATCGCCGGGAAAAAGAGTTAAACTTAAAGAGAAGAGGCAGACGGCAAAAGATTAAAAGTCCATCTGCTTTGACACGCAGAGACCTTGTCGTTCAAGCATTAAACAATAGAATATCAATAAAAAAAATACAACCAATGCTCAACACAAATATTAAAAAGGTAATCGTCCTCGGGTCGGGAGCACTCAAAATCGGCGAAGCCGGCGAGTTCGACTACTCCGGCTCTCAGGCACTGAAGGCGTTGAAGGAAGAGGGGGTCTATACCATTCTGATTAACCCCAATATTGCAACCATTCAGACCTCTGAAGATATTGCCGACAAAATCTATTTCCTTCCGGTTACGGCCCATTTTGTCGAAAAGGTGATACAGAAAGAGCGCCCCGATGGCATATTGCTGGCCTTTGGCGGACAAACGGCACTCAACTGTGGAGTCGAACTTTTCCGCAAGGGAATCCTCGAAAAATACAACATACAGGTGGTGGGAACCCCGGTACAGTCGATTATCAATACCGAAGACCGCGAAATTTTTGCCGGTATCCTTCGTGAGATTGATGTTCTTACCCCAAAAAGCATCGCCTGCGAATCGATTGAAGCAGCGCGTGTAGCAGCCGAAAAACTGGGCTTCCCGCTGATTATCCGTGCCGCATACACCCTCGGAGGATTGGGCTCTGGCTTCTGCTCCAACATGGAAGAGCTGAATAAACTGGCAGCCAATGCGTTTTCCTATTCTCACCAAATATTGGTCGAAGAGTCGATTAAAGGTTGGAAAGAGGTGGAATACGAAGTGGTGCGCGACCGTTACGACAACTGCATCACCGTTTGCAACATGGAAAACTTCGACCCGCTTGGTATCCATACCGGCGAATCGATTGTGGTGGCACCTTCGCAAACGCTATCGAACAGCGAATACCATAAACTACGTGCACTCTCCATCAAAATCATCCGCAAGATTGGTGTCGTAGGCGAATGTAACGTACAGTTTGCCCTCGACCCCAACTCCGAAGATTACCGTGTGATTGAGGTCAATGCCCGTTTGTCGCGTTCGTCGGCACTGGCATCGAAAGCAACAGGTTACCCGCTCGCCTTCGTAGCCGCCAAACTGGGGTTAGGTTACGGCCTGCACGAGCTGAAAAACTCGGTAACCAAGGTAACCACCGCCTGCTTCGAACCGGCTCTTGACTATGTGGTGGTAAAAATCCCGCGCTGGGATTTAAGTAAATTTGTAGGGGTATCGAAGAACCTCGGCTCAAGCATGAAATCGGTTGGCGAGATTATGGCCATTGGCCGTTCGTTCGAAGAGGCTATCCAAAAAGGCATCCGGATGGTTGGCCTTGGCATGCACGGCTTTGTAGGCAATCGCGGGGAAATGGAGATTACCGATATCGACGAAGAGTTGATGAACCCAACCGACCGACGGATTTTTGCCATTGCCGAAGCGTTCCACAAAGGATATTCGGTCGATACAATCCACCAAATTACCAAAATCGACAAATGGTTCCTCGAAAAACTGTCGCATATCTACCAACTCCGCAATGAGTTGATTGAATACAATACGATGGAGGAACTTCCGGACGACAAACTGGTTATGGCCAAAAAGCAGGGCTACTCCGACTTCCAGCTGGCCCGTCTGGTATTAAAAAGCCCCGATACAGAAATCCACAACGACCTGATAAAGGTTCGTCAATACCGCAAAAGCAAGGGAATTATTCCCTGTGTCAAGCAGATCGATACGCTGGCCGGCGAATATCCCGCACTGACCAACTATCTCTATCTCACTTATAACGGCACAGAGAATGATGTCGAGTTTAAACACGACGGACAGTCGGTGATTGTATTGGGCTCAGGGGCATACCGTATTGGCTCCTCGGTCGAATTTGACTGGTGTTCGGTCAATGCGGTAAATACCATCCGAAAAGAGGGCTACCGTTCCATCATGATCAACTACAATCCGGAGACCGTTTCGACCGATTACGACAATTGCGACCGTCTCTATTTCGATGAACTGACCCTCGAACGGGTACTCGATATTTGCGACCTCGAAGAGCCCAAAGGAACTGTGCTCTCGATGGGCGGACAGATACCCAACAATTTGGCAATGAAACTGCACCGTCAGAATATCCCGATTCTGGGTACTACTGCCGAAAAAATTGACAATGCCGAAAACCGCAACAAATTCTCGGCAATGCTCGACGAACTGGAAGTCGACCAGCCGCGCTGGAGTCAGCTTACCACCATCGACGAAATCTATAAGTTTGTCGACGAAGTAGGCTTCCCCGTGCTGATTCGTCCGTCGTATGTACTCTCCGGCGCAGCCATGAATGTGGTTTCGAACCGCGACCAGTTGGAGCATTTCCTTCATCTGGCAGCCCATGTATCGAAAGAACATCCGGTGGTCGTTTCCGAATTTATCGAAAACGCCAAAGAGATTGAGGTCGATGCGGTGGCCAAAGATGGCGAGATTGTGGCTTATGCCATCTCCGAACATGTCGAGTTTGCCGGCGTCCACTCGGGCGATGCCACGATTGTTTTCCCGCCACAAAAACTCTATATCGAAACCATTCGCCGGGTCAAGAAAATCTCTAAGAAGATTGCCAAAGCGCTCGAAATTACCGGGCCATTCAATATCCAATATCTTGCCAAAGACAACGATATCAAGGTAATCGAATGTAACCTCAGGGCTTCGCGCTCCTTCCCGTTCGTTTCGAAAGTACTGAAGACCAACTTGATTGAGATTGCCACCAAGGCCATGCTCGACGTGCCGTTCCAGAAACCCGACAAATCGCTCTTCGAACTCGACTATGTGGGGGTAAAAGCGCCGCAGTTCTCTTTCCACCGATTGCTGAATGCCGACCCTGTTTTGGGTGTCGATATGGCATCGACCGGCGAAGTGGCCTGCATTGGCGAAAATTTTTATGAAGCCATCCTCAAATCAATGCTCTCGGTTGGCTACCGCATCCCGAAAAAAAGCATCCTGATTTCGAGCGGACCGGCTCGCGGAAAGATAGAGTTGCTGCAAAGTGCCAAGATGCTAAAAGAACGTGGCTTCACCATCTATTCGACCGGCGGGACCCATAAGTTTTTTAAAGACAATGGTGTGGAAACCGAAGAGGTCTACTGGCCCGACGAAGAGGACAAATTCCCCAACGCGCTGGAGTTGATTAAGCAACGCAAAATCGAAATGGTCATCAACATTCCAAAAGACCATACCAAACGTGAGTTGTCGAATGGCTACCGCATCCGCCGCAACGCCATCGACTACAATGTTCCGCTGATTACAAACGCCCGTGTGGCTTCGGCCTTTATCTACGCCATCTGCAAGATGGATATCGAAGATATTGCGATTAAAGCCTGGAACGAGTACAAGTAAAAAAAGTATTTCAAAGTATTAAAAAGAAAGGGGCAACTGTTTGGTTGCCCCTTTCTTATGCAGAATAAAAAACTGCCGTGTATTATCCAATGCTATTTCAGAAACAACAAAACCACAGCCAGCACCACACCGGCAGCGACGAAAATCATTCCCCGACGAAACCGTTTCGATTGCGGTTTAAACATCCAGAATGCTGAAACAGCCATAAAAAACAACAACACCCCATATACGGTGGTAAACCAATGAACGGTGCCATTGGATGGCGCTTTATGTAAACTGGCAAATTTGTTAAAAGGAAAAATCAACTCCTTCACCGTAACAATCGCCACCCCAGTCGATTGATTATAACTACCGCCACGGAAGTAAAGCGTCTCCCCTTCGCTTTTCTCTACCTTAAACTCCCGCATCCGAAGCTCTTTCCCCAGATCGGCTTCGCTCAGGTTAGGGGCCAGCGAACGCTCAATCTGCTTTTCCGATTTCAGAAAATCGGTCCCGCGATAGATGAGGACAACTCCGCTCAAGGCATAAATCACGGTGAGGCCCAGAATTAAAAAACCAATGTCGCGGTGAAGCGCCCGCATGGTTCGGGCAACAGGACGGTTCTCTCTTTTTTCCATAGAATGTCGATTAATGGGTATCAATGAATGGCAAAAGATAATCATTTTCTGTCAGCCCTACAAAGTCCGGTATTGATTTAAAACGGACAACAACTTTCGGCAGGTTACAATGCCTCCCGCTTCCACTCTTCCATATTGTAGCGGGCGGTCAGGATGGTCAAAATCTCGTTGGCCGACGATTCGATAGGCTTGTTGGTAACCTGTATTTCGGTGAAACCGCCACGGGCAAATATACGACGGGCATACTCCAGTTCATCGTTCACCTTGCGCCGGTCGACATAATCGGCCCCTTCGTCCATTCCCAGATGCTGAATCCTGTTGGCCCGCTGCGCTATCAGATAGACAGACGAGATATTCAACCCAAACACCCTGCCGGGATCGGTAAGAAACAGCTCTTCGGGAAGATCGATGCCCGGAACAATGGGTACATTGGCTACCTTCCAGCCAAACATCGCCAAATAAACGCTTAAAGGGGTCTTCCCGGTACGCGAAACGCCGGTAAGGACAATGTCGGCCTGTTTAATCTTTTCGGGGTTTTGCCCATCGTCGACTTTCAACGTAAAATCGATCGCCTCTATCCGTTTGAAATAGTCGATATTCCGTAACCGGTAAAGACCCGGTTTGCTGATAGGTTCGCGGTGTAGCAACGCTGAAAGCCAACCGGAGAGGTCGCCTACCAAATCGATATGCTTCACCTCTTTTCGGTCACACGACTCGGTAAGCATCTTGCGCGCCTCAGGGTCGACCATCGTATGGACAATTACCCCGCCGGCAGAGAGTACCATTGAGGTCACTTCGTCAATCCGTTCGGCCGTTAACACATCGGGGACAATCATTACCGGCACCTTGTTGTTGGGAAACTGTATCAAAACCGACTGCACAACTGCATCGCCGGCCAGCCCCTTACCACCCGAAACAATATAGATGGGCGGTAACTTATTGGCATTGTTTTTCTTTTCCATACTCCATCGTTAAATATTAAAACCGCTTTCCCCTCCACACGGGGGCCTATCCTATTGACAATTAACCCTCCGCTTTGTTCAGCAACAAACCGGGTTTACATTGCCCCCGCCCCTCAACCGAAACGGTTTCATCCAACGGTTGTACTATTTAAACCCGTTCCATTTTGGTCATACCCACCGAAAATCTCCTGTTTAGCCCTGCTCAATCACCCGTTGTTCAACGATTAATCGCTATCTTTAACGCGCAATTATTGACATTGTAGCAATGTTGCTCACAAACTTCAAACATATTGGTAATTAACAAAAAAACAGAACCATGTCAGGCTTTTCATACCAGAAACCGTTTCCTGTAAAGAAGGACACCACCGAATACAGGCTGTTGACCAAAGCGTATGTCTCGACCATTGAAGTGGAAGGACGTAA
>CAYOJD010000119.1:0-8689 GCA_964404205.1 uncultured Prolixibacteraceae bacterium | reverse complement strand
TGGCAATCATGGTGGGCATCCTGGTGATCATCATCTATGTGATTGGGCTGATCGCTTATAACTATCACAAAACACTGAGTGCGTTTACGGCTGAAAATCAACACCTGAAACAAGAACAACTTGAGCTCAACTATCGCTCTCTTCAAGATAAACTAAACCCGCATTTCCTGTTTAACAACCTGAGTACCCTGATCGCGATTATCCGCCAGGATAGAAACACCGCAATCACCTTCACCGAAAACCTGTCGGATGTTTATCGCTACGTTCTATTGAAAAAAGACGACACTTTGGTGCCGGTTCAGGAAGAAATCACCTTTATCGAAACTTACATATCGCTGCACCATGAACGGCTGGGCGACGCCTTGAACTTCACCGCGGAGGATATTCCGACCCATTATTTCATACCACCGCTAAGCCTCCAACTGTTGATTGAAAACGCCATTAAGCACAATATTGCCAGCAGTCAGTCGCCCTTGCACCTTAAAATTTCCAGCTCCGACGATTATCTTTGTGTCGAAAACAACCTTCAACTGAAACAATCGTCGTATTCGACGCAAACAGGCCTGGGTAACCTGATTAAACGCTACCAATTTTTGACTGACAAGCAGGTAAGGGTGATCGTCGATGACGATCGCTTTGTTGTGAAAATTCCACTATTGCAAAAAGAAAGTCTATTCCGACCATGATTAAAAAGCACTTTATAATTGTTGAAGATGAAGTTAGAAGCGGAGAAATGCTTCGCGATCTTTTTCTGGACTTGCGCCCCGAATGGAAAATGCTGGCTCATCTGAAATCCATTGAAGAAACAATCGCCTGGTTTCAGAACAACCCGCAGCCCGACCTGGTATTTATGGACATTGAACTGGCCGATGGAAATTGTTTCAGCATTTTCAACACCATCACCATTGCCGGTGCCATTATTTTCACCACCGCGTACAGCGAATTTGCCCTCAAGGCTTTCGAACAAAACAGCATCGACTACCTGCTGAAACCCATCAAAGAAAAAGAACTGGAACGGGCAATCTGTAAATTTGAGCAGATCCTGGATGCCATTCAGGAACAATCGGAGACGATATTCGATTACCAACACCTGGCTAAACTGCTGACAGCGCCAACAGTTTACCGGCAGCGGTTTATCATTTCGAAACGGGAATCCTTTTATAAGCTCGATGTGACAGACATCGCCTATCTCTATTTCGACAACCGCATAACCTTTGCCGTCACCTTCAACAACGAGCACCATATGATCTCTCAATCGCTCGACAAAACAGAGCAGGAACTTGATCCGGCCTTATTCTTCCGGGCCAACCGCCAAACCATTATTCATATTGAAGCTGTCGACCATTTCGAAAGCTATTTTGGGGGCAAGCTTGCTGTAAAACTGACGAACCCTTCAGCCGAAAAAGTGATCATTAGTCAAGCCAAAGCCGCAGCCTTTAAAAACTGGCTGAACAGTTAAAAGCAATCACGAACCCGACAAAATTGCAAAACAGATAAAACACTATTTATTTAATACTTACGTTCTCTTTTTCAAGGGAGTTAAACGCTCAAATCAACCTGAAATTTGGATTAAAATACAGCTAATTTTTAGCAGCAAAATTTAACCGAAAACGTTCATCCGTTATGATGTCATCCTTGTTTTACAGCTCTAAATATTATTGAAATTTAATACGATCGGTATGGAGAAAGCGAAATTTCATAGTTTAAAGACGATGCTAAAAATGATTGGGGACGATCCGCAATCTGATGGCTTACATGTTTCCGTAAACAAAGAAATGGTTAAGGACATGCCATTCTCGTATCCATTTTATTCAGATAACCATGCAATATTTCTCATCCTAAGCGGAGAACTTCGAATTAAGGTGAATATGATCACCTATTCCGTTTTCGCGAATGAGATGATCATGATCTCTGCCAAATCGATTATTCAGATTGAGCAAGTTGTCGAGCCACTGAAGTACTGCGGAATAGCCTATACCGATGACTTTGCCCTGAAGAATATGATTAGCCCGAATGATAAAAATGTATTTCGGCTTATTGCCCTGAAAGAAAAACCAATTCTTGAATTGACAGCCAAAGAGAAGGATACCTTTTATCATTTGATTGAAAGGCTGTATGAGCTAAATTCAGATTTGGGCAAGCACTTTCAGGAAGATCGCATTGCGTATTGTTTCAACTTACTTTCCTATGAAGCATTAGCCGTATTCTTGAATACAAAAAAACGAGTTGATTTAAAAAATTCCCGAAAAAAGGAACTGGCGCTGCAATTTTTTAACCAGCTAGCCTTGCATGTCAAAAAGGAGAGAAGTGTCCGGTTTTACGCCGACCTCTTATCGGTCACTCCGGATTACCTGACTAAAGTCTTGCAAGAAGTCGCCGGAATGACTGCCCGTGATATCATCGAAGAATCGGTTGTGATGGAAGCCCGCACATTACTGGAAAATACAACGATGAGTGTTAGTCAGATTTCCGATTATTTACGATTTAGTGATCAGTCGTTTTTTGGCAAATTTTTCAAACGGAAAATGGAAATATCGCCACATGCTTATCGCAATCAACGAATCTGATTATGTAATAAGAGCACTGAATTTTCCAGTACTTGAACAGGATAAAAACAAAGCAGGGGAACCAAAATAACTGATGATTTTCTGAATGTTCTTTTTTATACCGGTTTTGAACCAAAATTGCCCGTAAACAGACCTTTGCGTTAACAGTATATTTGGCGAGATTTGAATAGTATAATCAACAAACAAATCGAGAACATGAATCTCAATTTTATAAAATATACGATATGAAATACAATTTCAGACAAATGCAGAAAAAGCCCAAGCATTTGTGTCTCCGAAGAAGAAGACCGGTTTGGGCTAAATAAAAACAATTGTAGGAACAAAAAATAGTTTGATCCGGGCAGATTAGCCTGAATCACTCAAATTTGCCGGATTCAGAACATAAAATCAGTTTAAGTGCGGTCGGTTTAACCGATCGAAGTCGATACCTCAAAGCCAGAGAAACAATGAAAAAGAGCAAAAGGCGGCCTAAAGCCGAGGTCGATCTTTTGCTTAAATCGTTCTGAATAAAACCTTATAGATCTGAGTTTGACACCTTTCATGTTTCCCGTTTTGCTTGATTCAGATATCTAAATGCAAGGTTTGCACCAATGTCCCTACAGGACATGTTTAAGATAGCCTTCGCCGGTATATGGTTCCCTCCGCACTCCCCGTGTCCGGCGGGGCTCATCTTACAGAAACTAAAACAATAAGCATCATGATTAAATCGCAAATTGGAACAAATGCCGGAAGGATCAGGCTATTCCTCGATCAACACAGAGAAAATACAATTCCCGAAATTCAGGAAGAATTAGCAATGAAAAGTCTCGATGTCCGAATGGCATTAGGATGGCTGGCACGCGAAAATAAGATCTTCTTTTATGAAGATGCAGAGTTGGAGCAGATTATCCTCCTGTATTAGAAGCCGGCGGTCGGCCCGGAATAAACCGGGCTCGGAAAATGGCAGGAATGGCAATTTTAGTTTGATTAAAACCTCCATAAATTCATCGACATGCAACAACGGATTATAAATTACGCCAGGCTGATACGTAAGGTTTTGGATGAAAAAGTAGTTCTGTCAGTTTCAGATCTCCAACTTTATATGGATATCCCGGAAAGAGAGTTGTACGCTGCGGTCGGTTGGCTGGTATGCGAAGAAAAAATTCACCTGCTTGCCGATGAAAACGACCGATGGACCATTGTGCTAATCAATTGACGAAGCCGTTGGTGTGCTGCAGGTAACTTCAAGTACGCTCACCACCCCCCTGATGTGAAGAAAACAGAGAAAACATTCAAAATTTAGGAGTCATGAAAAGCTTAACGAAAAATCTTATTCCCGAGGTAATTAATCAGGCAATTTCAAACAAAATAGTCCGTAAGCTGGCAGTCCGGCAGCTGGATAAAAAAATTCATGATTCGATCATGGAGGATCAATCCCTTCTTTTTGAAGAAGAAAAATTGGATCGTTATCACTTTGTCAGCAACGTGGTTAAACAAGTTAGTAATATTCCGAATCGACTAAAAACAGATTGGGTTTACTCGCCGGTAATGCCGGCATGATCTGCAAACGGACAGAAAGGAAAGTAATGGAAAAAGAAAGAAAGGATAGCAGAACAATGGAAACATCATATGTTGTACAGGATTACAAACTAATCGATATCCCCGAAAATTTAATAGAGGTCATGAACACATTCCTGAAAACGGAAAACCTCTATCGGGCAGCAACAAGAGTGATCCAGGCAAGGCTCGAAAACCTAAACGATGATTTCGCCCACAATGGGCAGCATAACCCGATTCATCAGATACGGACACGGGTGAAAGCGCCGCTCAGCATTATCGAAAAATTAATCCGCAAAGGATACGAACCCACCATCCGCTCAGCCAGGCTTTATTTAACCGATATCGCCGGGGTTCGGGTCATTTGTTCATACATCGAAGATATCTACCTGATTGCCAAAATACTTACTTCAGATGAAGATATAAAAGTTGTTCGTATCTCGGACTATATCAAAGAGCCAAAGCCGAATGGTTATCGCAGTTATCACCTGATTGTTGCGATTCCGGTCTTTCTGTCAACTGGTGTCGAATACGTGAATGTTGAGATCCAGCTAAGAACGATAGCGATGGATTTTTGGGCGTCTTTGGAACACCATTTGAATTATAAACAGGTTAGCAGGAAAAACCAAAAAATTGCGCAAGAATTAAAAGATTGCGCCCAAATTATTGCCGAGACTGATTTGCGGATGCAACGCCTCTATAATCAGTCGAAATTTGAAGAATAAACAAGGATACATGTGAAATATTTAACTTATGATAAAATCAATCAGGCTATAAAACAGATAAAATAAGAAAGATGAATATTCGGAATAAAGAGAGAACAGGAAATCTCATAAGCATTCAGGACTCGCTGGTGAAAGTCCGCTTTCAGGACGATGTGATTATGGGAGAAACGGCCGAGATTTCCGTTGAAGGAAAGCTACTGCAAGGCGAAGTGCTGCAGATTAGCCCGGATTTTAAAAATCCTGGTTGCGGTATTGCCGAGATGCAGGTTTTTGAAGATTTAACCGGAGCCCGGATTGGCGATGCTGTCGAGTTCAAAGGAACACCTTTGTCGGTTTTGGTTGGTCCCGGTTTGTTAACCAGTATTTGGGATGGTCTTCAAAACCCGCTGTACGAGTTGAGTGAGCAGGATCCATACCTGCGACCAGGAATGCACGCACCAGCCCTGGACGAGAAAAAGCTATGGGATTTTACGCCCGGCGTATCCGTAGGCGATGTGTTGAAAGGTGGCGATACCATTGGGTCGGTACCGGAAGGACACTTCGAACATAAAATATTAGTGCCGTTCGGAATTAAGCAATGTACGGTCAACGAAATAATCGGTAAAAAGTCAGTCAATATCACTGACGTGGTGGCGATTGTGACCGATGAGAATAATCAAAAACAGGAATTGAAATTGGCTTTCCGCCATCCGGTGAAGCAGCCAATTCCATTCAAGGAGCGTTCAATCCCGAGAAAAACGATTTCTACAGGTGTGCGGGTTATCGACCTGTTGGCGCCGGTGAGTTACGGAGGTACTGTGGGGAACCCGGGACCGTTCGGAGCCGGAAAAACAGTGATGCAACACACGCTGTGTAAATACGCTATTGCCGATGTTATTATTATGGCAGCCTGCGGTGAGCGTGCCGGTGAAGCGGTTGAGGTTTTCAAAGATTTCGCCGAGCTGGAAGATCCTTCAACCGGCGAATCACTGATGAACCGGATGTGTATTTTCGGGAATACCAGTTCCATGCCGGTAGCAGCGCGCGAGGCCAGTGTGTTTATTGCACTGACGGTGGGCGAGTATTACCGCTATCAAGGTTACAATGTAATTCTTTTGGCCGACTCCACATCAAGATGGGCACAAGCGCTCCGCGAACGTAGCGGACGTCAGGGCGATATTCCAGGCCCCGAAGCCTTCCCAATGGATATTCCGGATCAAATTAAAGGGATGTATCAACGTGCTGGTGCCGATACAGGCTCGGGGGGCTCGCTCACTTTTATCGGAACGGTATCCCCTGCGGGTGGTAACTTCCAGGAACCGGTAACACAGGCAACCATGGATGCAACCGGTGGTTTCTGGGGCTTGTCTCAGGATCGTGCCGATGCGAAAAAATACCCGGCCATTGATCCGTTAGCGTATACGACTTCAGTTTACGATAGCTTCATTCCGTGGAAAGACCGGGAACAAATTCTGTCAACCCTGCAGGAAGCCAATGGTATCGATCAAACAATCAGTACAATTGGTTTGAAAAAAGTGCCGGTTGAAAAATACATCCTGTTTCAAAAAGGACAAACCATCGACTTCTGTGTCTTGCAGCAAAATGCCTTCCACGACCTGGATGCCTGTACGCGTCCGGAGAGGTTAGCCGTGATTAACGAAGCGGTTCAAAAATTAATCAATAGTGAAGTCGCTATTCCGGATTCGGGTATGGACGACGAAGAACTGAAGGAAGTGATCCGTGCCAAATTCGATGAGCTTCGGCAGTGGTGGCGCGACTGGAACACCAGTGCTGAAACCGAAGAGCAAATCGCTGCGCTACCAAGCCATATTGACCAATTTGTATTTGAAGGAGAACCTGTTTTATGATTAAAAAAGAGATAAACAGAATCAGCGAAGTCGGGAAAGCACTGATCTCGGTAGAAGGGAATCCCGGCGTAGCGCTTAACCACGTGGTCGAGTTGCTCGACGCTGATACCAACCAAAGTCTTTCGTTCGCGAAAGCTATTAACATTAGCGAAAATTCAACGCGCTTCCAGGTATTTAACGGTACCGGAGGCCTTTCAACAAAAACCAAGCTTCGCATGCACGAGGTGCCGCTTACGGCTGGTTTTTCATACAACATGCTGGGCCGTACCTTCGACGGGATTGGCCAGGTAGCCGATAATGGCCCCGAAGTGATTTTCGAAAAACAACTGGAAACCAGTTTGGACACCCTGAACCCAACCGTGCGTTTGGTGCCTAAGCAACCGCTTTGGACGGGGATACCGATGATTGACGTGTTTAACACGCTGGTGAAGTCGCAGAAGATTCCAATTTTTGCCTCGCCAACCGAGCCGTACAACCGCTTGTTGTCGCAAATTGCGATGGGAGCACAGGCCGATGTGATCATCTTTGCCGGTATTGGTTTGAAATTCGACGAGTACCACTACTTCAAAGATCAGTTGTCGCAATCGGGAAATATCGACAAAACCATCATGTTTGTTCACCTGGCGGGTGAGTCGCAGATTAAAGGTTTGATGTTGCCGGATGTGGCCCTGAGTGTAGCCCGCGAGTTTGCCGATCAGGGTAAAGATGCCCTGGTGCTGCTGACCGACATGACCAACTGGTCGAACATTCTGCGGAACGTGGCCAACTACCAGGATATGATTCCATCACTGCAAGGATACCCGGGATCGCTGTACTCGGAGCTGGCTCGCCGCTACGAGGTGGCTGCCGATATTGAAGGCGCCGGTTCCATCACCATTATTGGAGCAACCACGCTCGAGTCGCTGGAAGATCCTGTGCCGGATAACACCGGTTATATTACAGAAGGACAGTTCTTCCTGGAAAACGGAAAACTGAAGCTGGCCCGTTCGCTGTCGCGCTTGAAGCAACAGGTAAACGGCAATACCCGCAGTGACCACCGTCCGATTATGACCGCCATGGCCTCTTTGCTGGCTGATGCCGAGAAAGCCTATGAAGCTGCCGAAGTAGGGGCGGCCAACGATGCCTTCTCGCAAAAACTGCTGGCCTACCGCGCCGACTTTATTGCGAACATGGAAGAGCCCTTTGGTGACCCCATTGAATTGGATGCCGCTTTAGACCGGTGTTGGGAAATTCTGAAAAGACATTTCGAACCAACCGAAACCGGCTTGAGTAAAAAGTTGATTGACGAATACTGGGACCAACAGAATTAAAACAAAGCATCATGAATAATCATAAAGAAAACCTCGAAAATATTGTTGCCAAACTCAAGCAGGATGGCATTCAGGCTGGCGAAGCGGAAAAGCAACGCATCATTGATGACGCGAAAAAGCAAGCCGAAGTGATTTTGGTGGATGCCCGCAAACAAGCCAAGGAAATTGAGGTCGAGGCGCAGGCAAAAACAGAGCAGCTGGAAAACAATGCCCGCACTGCTTTGGCCCAAGCATCGCGCGATATGACCGAAGCCACCAAAGTGGCCATCATCAAGCACCTGCAATCGGTGTTTGGCGCGCAAGGTAAAAACCTCTTCACGCAGAAAGAATACATGGAGGTACTGCTGAAAACCACTTTGGAAAGCATTTCCGGTCAGAAGCAGGTAACCGTGCCCGAGCCAGTGATGAAAGACATGGAGGAATTCCTAATCAACGAGTCGCTGAACAAGGAAGTGGAGCTGACGCCCCTGGCCGGAGCCAATCCAACCATCATTATTAAACCAACCAGCAACAACGGGCTGCAGTTTGTGCTGAGCTCCGACGATGTGGAGAAAGGCTTGTTCTCGCTGGTCAACAAAGATCTGGTTAAACGAATTACTCAAAACACGGAGAACTAGTTATGTGGAATATGGTATACCTCCTTTGCAGTTTACCATCCTTGAATTTTGCACAGGCGCCGCCCATTTCGTTGGACGAGTTCTACC
>CAYOJD010000118.1:5403-8721 GCA_964404205.1 uncultured Prolixibacteraceae bacterium | reverse complement strand
TCATATGATTAATATTGATAGGCCCCACCCCGACCCTCCCCGGCAGGGAGGGAGAAACGGTTATTTAAAACCGAGCGGGTTGAGGTTTGATAAGTCGTTATTTGTTGATTCCTATATTTCATGGTCATAAAGACTAACATCTGAAGTCTATTCCGTTATCCCTTCGGCAATCTTCGAGCCGGGGCGGTTCAATACTTTGGTCAACTGACTGCGGTCGAATACGGCATGTTCAAAGTTTTGCCCCATGGCAATGGCATCCGACGGACAGGCTTTTACGCAGAGGTTGCAAAGGGTGCACATTCCCAGATGATAGATATGCTGATCGATAATCTTTTTCTTTTTGCCTTCGGGCGTCATAATTACTTTCGAGATGATTTCGATAGAGCCGTTGGGGCAACTCATTTCACATATTCCGCAGCCGGTACAGCGATGTTCGTTGTTTTCGTTGTGGGGCATAATTACCTCTCCGCGAAAGCGGTCAAACATTTTCAGTGTTTCACGGTTTTCGGGATATTGCTGGGTGATATGTTTCCAGGGAGTCACGATATATTTCCCGGTCACTTTCATGCCGGTGAGCAGTGTAACGAAGCCTTTGTAAACCGTGACAAAATATTGAATCAACTTTCTCATAGCTATCAGTGGTTACAGATGAAATCTGGTGAGTACCACCAGGCTCATCAGCAAGAGGTTTAACAAGTTTATCGGCAACAGATATTTCCATTCGAGGGTAAGGATCTGGTCGACGCGCAACCTTGGGAACGACCATTTGAACCACATCATCATAAAGATAACGCCAAGGGTTTTGATGAAGAACCAGACGATGCCGGGAATGAAATCCATCAGGTGATTGAACGACTCGAACGAACCAAAGTGCAGCGGCATCCATCCGCCCAGAAAAACGGTGGTGGCTACGGCTGCCACAATAAACATGTTGATATATTCGGCCAGAAAGAAAAAGGCAAATTTAATCCCTGAATATTCGGTGTGGAAGCCGGCTGTCAGCTCCGACTCTGCTTCGGCGAGGTCGAACGGGCCGCGGTTGGTTTCGGCAGTTCCCGAAATCAGCATCAATATAAAGGCGATAATGGCGGGAATATGCCCTTTAAAGATAAACCACAAATCGCGCTGCCCCTCCACAATAACCGAGAACTGCATGGACCCGGCCAGCACCACCATGGTAGCCAGTGAAAGGGTGACCGAGAGCTCGTAGCTCAACACCTGGGCGCCGCTGCGCATGGCCCCAATCAACGAATATTTGTTGTTGCTCGACCAGCCGGCCAACAGGATACCGATTACGCCAACCGACGAAACGGCAATAATATAGAAGATGCCAATGTCGAAGTCGAGCGCCTGCAGGCCCGGGGCAAAAGGAATAACGGCCAGTGCCAGAAAGGGCGAAACCATTACGATATAAGGCGCAAGGTTATAGAGAAATTTATCGGCGCCACGGGGGGTAATCAACTCTTTCATCAATAATTTGATGAAATCGGCCAGGGTTTGCATCAACCCCCAGTAGCCCACGCGCATAGGCCCGAGCCGCTGTTGAAATGCCGCGCACACTTTTCGTTCGGCATAGACCAGGAAGAGGCCGAAGAGGGCAACAAAAAGCAGGTACGATACCCCGATAATGACCCACTCTACGGTAGTGGTCAGTCCGGGCGACAGCAAGCTGCTCAGCCAGAGGTGAATATTTTGTGTAAGGTTCGTAAAATCGTACATATCGAATTGTTTTGGGTTTCAGGCCTTCTTTTGTTTTGCTTGCAGTTGGCCGTTATAAACCATTATCTGTCAATATCGGGTATAATCAAATCGAGCGTCGACATGATGGCCACCAGGTCGGCAATTTTGTATCCCTTAGCCATCTTGTTCAGGGCGAAAAGGTTCGAGAATCCGGGCGACCGGAATTTCACCCGATAGGGATTCTTCTTGCCATCGCTGATGATAAAGACCCCGAACTCGCCGCGCGATGATTCGACACGCTGATAAAACTCACCTTCGGGCAGTTTGATAACCCCTTTCATCTTTACAGCGTGAGGCCCTTCCGGGATATTGTCAATCAACTGCTCGATAATGTTCATCGATTCCCACATCTCTTCTATCCGCAAGTGGTAACGGGTGAAGGTGTCGCCCACATTGCTGATTTTCTCTTCGAAACTGACCAGCGGATAGGCGCTGTAGGGCTGATGTTTGCGTACATCGCACGAGAAGCCCGACGCGCGTCCCGACGGACCGGTAACGCCCCACGAGATGGCATCTTCTTTCGAGAGGTAACCAATCCCGGTAGTCCGTTCCTTAAAAATTACGTTTCCCGAGAGGAGTTCGTCATATTCGGGCAGTTTTTTGCGGAACATGGTGATAAAATCTTTCACCCGGCGTTGGAAATTGGGGTGGATATCGAACATCAACCCTCCGGGCATATTGTAGTTGAACGTGAGTCGGGCACCACAGGTCTCTTCGAAAATATCGAGTATCTGTTCGCGATCGCGCAAGCCGTAAAAGAAGGTGGTGAGTGCCCCCATATCCATCCCCATGGCCGACCACCATAACTGGTGCGATGAAATGCGCATCAGCTCGTCGAAGATGGTACGGATATATTTGATTCGGTCGGGGATTTCGATTTGCAGGGCATTTTCCACGCAGAGGGCCACCGCTTCGTTGTTCATATGGGCCGAAAGGTAGTCCATACGGTCGGTAAGGTGGATAATCTGCGGGTAGGAGAGTGATTCGCACATCTTCTCGATACCGCTGTGGATATAGCCGATATGGGGCTGAATATTGAGCACCTGCTCGCCTTCGAGCCTGACCAACAGGCGTAGCACACCATGGGTGGAGGGGTGCTGAGGCCCCATGTTCACATAATACTGGTCTTCACGCAGTTTGTCGGTTCTGATAAGTATCTCTTTTGTTTCAGCCATGGCTACCGTTTGATGATTCTGATTTCGTCGACATAATCCTTGCGTAGCGGGAAACCCCAGCTGTCGTCGAGAAAGAGACGGCGCATATCGATATGGTTATTGAATGTGACCCCCAGCAGGTCGTACACCTCGCGCTCGTGGTATTTGGCGGTGTGCCAGATAGGGCTTAACGAATCGAGTGCCGGGTTTTCACGTCCTTCGGTACGGGTCTTCACCACCAGCGTATGGCGGAATTGAGTAGATTCGAGATGATAAATCACCTGAATGGCATCGGGATAATCGACGCCGGTTATACAAAACATATAGTCGAAGGCATATTCGGGTCGGCCGAACAGCTTTTGGCAACTGGCAAAGAGTTGGTTGGCCGGTACCACCATTTCAACGAATTGCCTGCCTTCAGAAA
>CAYOJD010000118.1:0-5393 GCA_964404205.1 uncultured Prolixibacteraceae bacterium | reverse complement strand
TCAGAAATCTTCGTGTCAGGGAAGGTCTCAATCAGGCTGCTGAGCAAATCTTCGTTCGTCATAATGTTGAATATTTGGTGTTGAGGTCTTTCGGTTTTCTTCGGGAGAAGTTTCGCTCGGTGCGTATTTTGGCTTGAAGCTGCATAATCCCGTAGAGCAATGCTTCGGGGCGCGGCGGACAGCCGGGTACATACACATCGACCGGAATGACATGGTCGGCCCCTTTTACAATCGAGTAGGAATTGTAAAAGAATGGTCCTCCCGAGACGGCGCAGGCACCCATGGCAATCACATATTTGGGGTCGGCAATCTGGTCGTACAGGCGGCGCAGCACCGGGGCCATTTTATAATTGATAGAGCCGGCAATAATAATCATATCGGCCTGGCGGGGTGTTGCACGGGCCACTTCGGTACCAAAACGGGCAAAGTCGTGGCGCGAAGCACCGGTAGCCATCATCTCGATGGCGCAGCAGCGGGTACCAAAAGTGAGCGGCCAAAGCGAATTGGATCGTGCCCAGTTTACCAGATCATCGAGCCTTGTCAGCAGGAAGCTGCCCCCTTCGTGCGATTCGATATAGGGTATATTGCCCTCCAGCGAACTGTTTTTATCGGTTATTCCCATTTGAATGCATGTTTTTTCCAGCTATATAAAAGTCCAAGTCCCAGGAAGACAAAGAATATCAATATCTCCACAAAGCCGGCCATTCCTACCTCCTTCATCACCGTAGCCCACGGAATGATAAATACCGTTTCGATATCGAAAATCAGGAAGAGGATGGCAATCATGTAATAACCCACCGTGTATTGAAACCATGTTTCACCAATGGTTTCGATGCCACATTCGTAGGGTTCGAACTTGGTAGGGTTGTAGGATGTGGGTGGAATAAAGGATGAGAACAGAACAGCCAGAGCAACCAGGGCGATGGCTGTTACAAAGAAGAGTAAAAGTGCACTACTTTCCATGTGCAGATTGATTTTGAAGATTCTCACTAGCCCAAATCGGCTCCGGTTGGGGGGTCGGTTTGAGAAAAATCGCGGCCAAAAGTATCGAATAATCAATTCCGCTGTCCTGTGGTGTGTAAAGTTATCGTTAATTTTTGGATAATTAATTTTCTGTCGTCCAGCGGCAGGGCAGGTTGTAACAGCAATCGGTTAACCGCAAAGCGTATATAAATCGCGTTGCGAATTGATGCACATCACCGATAGGTCGCCCGATTTTTGAATCACTTTGCGCTCGGTAAGCCCCATCCAGTTGTCGATAAAGGTGGTTTTGAAACTGGCGGCAATGATGAGCAGACCGGCAGGATAGCCCTGCGCGTGGGCCAGTGCCGCTTTCTGCAGTTTCCACGTAGGGGTATGGCTTTCGACGGGTTGAAACGGGAAATTGAAATTGCGGTAGAGGCGCGCTATCGAAACAATATTTTTACCGATGCGGTCGTTATCGGCTTTTAAACCTTCGCGGGCCATAAAGAGGTCGATGCTGGCGTTGTTGTGCCGTCCGAAATAGCTGCCCCAGAGTGCCAGATCTTTGCTTTTTTTCATATAGCCTACCGGGATGATAATTCTGCGGTAAAGCTGTTCTGTCGATTGTTGCGACGACACAAAGAGAAAAGGGAAACCTGAGTCGGTGAGTGATGGCAACAGTTCGGCTGCGGCGTTTTTATGGGCTACCAATACCAGCGCATCGTAAACCTCGGCCATGGGGGTGAGGTTTTGGTGCAATGGCCCTTCCAAAACGACATAATGCACCTGAAGCCCGGTGAGCAACGGGGCAATTTTTCCGGCGATGCCACGCAGACGGGCTTCGGCTATTTCGCGGTTTTCGGCTTTGCGATGGGTCATGTGCATCAAACAAAGCTCTTTCCGTAAAATGGAGGCTACCTGAACGCCGTGCATGATGGCTGTATCCATCGGCGGGGTAAAGTCGCACCAGACAAATATTTTCTGTTCTCCGTTTTCCATCAGGCCAAATATAGCCAAATCTTTTGGTTGGTATCAAGTGATGGGAGTGATGGCTTCGGGTATTTTCTTTGGTTATTTCAGACTTATATTGGAAAAAGAGGAGATATCGATCAATCCCTGCGTATCGTCGTCGAAACTGATTTCGATGGAGTCGCCGGGTTGGGTTACCGGCAGTTGGTTCGAAATCTGCGACGAGCCGATAAAGATATTTTTCTTGTTGCCAATGGTAAAATAGTAGAAACTGTTCCCGTTTTTGATATCGGATTGGATACGTTCGACTACGGCTTTCAGCAAAATCTTTTGTGTGACCCCCTTCGGGTTGATTTTGTTGCCGGCCATATTGTAGCTGTTCTTGTAGGCCATCAACGTTTCGACCATCGTATTGCCAACGCCGACGATGGTATAATCCTCGATAGCAACCATGGCAAACATCTTTACCAGTCCGCCATTGTCTTTCAGCGTCATCACGTAAGTGGGAATATTATTGATGTTGTAAGGAATAGGGAGCGACGCGGTATATCGTTTCTCCTGAACCTTTCCCATAGCCGAGTTTTGGGCTGCATATTCGGTCGCGCCGCTTTGCTTGTACCAGATGGCTTTCTTGGTGCGGGTATCGACCAGAACAAACCCAACCGTTGCTTCGTCGGAGCCAACAGAGGTAAGCCCGGTGTACCAGTAGGCTTTGTTGTCTTCGCCATAGACGAGGGTTACCCCTTCGGTAATTTGTAGCTTGTTTTGGTTCGAGAAGTTCCAGAAGCCCTTTACAAAGTTGCCCCAGTCGTTGAGTTGCTGTTCAACAAAGTTGTCGGGTTGTATGCGGTCAATCCATGCCGGGGCATTGGCGATTGGGTACGATTGGCTTGCACCGGTTTCCGTATCGACCACTACCACACCTACGGCCTCTTCGCCGCCGAAGCCAATGGTTTTTTTGTAGCGGGTCACTACCCAATAGGGCTTGCCTTCATCGTCAATTTCGAAGCTATAATCGGCCAGACCGCTGCTGAAATAGCCATCGAACCAGAGGTGGCGTTTCAGGTTATCGCCAAAAAAGGCTTCGGGCTGATAGCGAATGCGCACCTCTTTGCCGCCTACCTGCTGTACCAGTTTCACGTCGCGTTCGTTGGTGGCATTCACCATCACATAGCCGTTGGTGCCGGCTTTGTTGCGGTTCCATTTCCAGAATCCGGAGTGGAGCAGCGGGGCCACCCAGTAAAGTTCGTCTTTTACCTTTTGAATATTGAAGGTGCCGAGGTTTACCTGACTGCCGAGGGCGGGTTGAGCGCCAAGTACTTTGTCGCCCAAGATATTGGCCAGTGATTGGTCGACTACACGGATTTTCTCCATCGAAATGGGGGCCATGTGGTGGCTCAGGTCGGTGCCTTCCTCTACGGTGCCAATCAGTTCGCGATAATCTTTCCAGCGAAAGAGTGACCAGGTGGTAACAAGCGGTATCACCGTGACATAAAACAGCAGGCCGATAAGTATCCAGAGCGGAGCCTTGCTGATTTTCATGCTGGCTATTTCGAACTGTCCGTTGTTTTGGCGGGTTTGGATTTTCATATTGGCCACCCAGTAGCTGGCTACCATCAACATGATGATGAGCGGGAGTTCCCAGAACCCCCAGGCAACAACGGGTAGGGCAATATAGATGATCAGCAGCGTAACAAAGACAAGCTGAAATATGACGAGCAATTTTTTCATGGCGGTTGATATTTGGCGTAAAGATAGGGAAGAGAAGTAAATATCACCGAATGTTTACCCACAAAACCCAAATGGCCCCACAGGAAAAATTAAACCGGTGAGCCTATTGCTTTATGGGTTAAGATGAAGCAATTCAGGCCAGAGCCAAGTGTCGGACGAGTGGCGGTGGTGTGTCGAGCGGAATACTACCCATACAAAGCAGTTGAGGGGAGTTGATATGTCGCTGATATCGAGAGTGATTCCCCCGTCGGTTAATTTTCCCAGCAGCGGATAAAATTTTTTCCAGTTTTGCTGAGGGTCATACAAAAAGATGGATACGGTATCGTTGGCCGAGGGCGACGGGTTCATTGGTTTAAACCACGAAACGGATAGCTGGAGGGGCTGGGTTTGTACCAGTTTTAACTCGTTTGGAATCCTCATTCCTGTTGTTCCCAGTGGTATTTTCGACATCAATTCGTAACCCGTTTCGTTGCTATCGCAGAGCCCTTTTTTGATGGACATTGAGAGGGCTTTACCAAACGATTTAGGGTCGGAGCCGAAGGTGAAACTGATGAGTTCCCGAAAGGGGTTTATCAGTTTCATGGTTTTGCCAAAGCGAGATTGGCGGGCCAGCTGTTTTTCGCTGTTGGGCGGCGGTGGCTGAGTATAAAGCCTGATATGGGTATTCCCATTTCGGTTGATGAAAACAAGGTCGCCAAGCCGTCCTGAAATCTGGTCTATGATTTGGTGTTTGAGTCGGGCCATCGTTAAATTGAATAAGAGAGGTTTGTATTGTTTTTGTAGTGGGTTGATATGGATTTTATATCGATACCCATTAGGTACCGTGTAGGTACCCATTACCTACCAATGAGGTACCACGAAGTAGAATCGAAGCAGAATCGAAGGAGAGTCGAAGCAGTATCGAAGGAGTAGCAATTTTTCAGGTTAGTTTTTTTCACCGAGTTAGGGTTTTAACTGTTTGTTTATCATTGAGCTAAAGGTAGCTGTTTTTTTCTGAAATTCAAATTTTCAACAGAGGAATTTTGTTGTCTGAAAAATGGGGTAAGTTGTAAAGTAAGGCAACCGGTGAAAGACCAGTTGCCCTGTTGCCCTTAGGGGTACCATTATGCAAGATGCAGGGAATGCGCTATCCAGGCAACAGACAAATTTAGCACCATTCGCAGTGCCGGACAAAAATAATGTTGTAGATTTAACACTGGTCTGGGTGAAATGTTGCAAATTTTGTGGACAACACCCCAATGGGCTAAAAATCAGCTGATATACCGGCTGATTTTTTTTGGGGGATAGTTGTAAATTGTTTTTATCTCAATGGCTATCGGGTGTGTTTTTTACGGTGGGCTTTGAGAACTGTGGTCGTTTGCACAGTTCAAAAAAGAGGCGCTTCAATATTGGGACGGAAAGGTTCCGCGCAAGGTATGGCTGCAGCGGCTGCAAACCGAGTACAACACCGCTATCCGCTCGGCCCGTATGGCGGTAAACTGGAAAAAGTTTCAGGAAACCAAAAGTACCTACCCCAATTTGGAATATACACCGAGCCGTGCAGCCAACCCACGCGACTCACACCGGGTATATTGGGGCAAGATTTGGGCCATCGACGACCCTATCTGGGATACCATAATGCCGCCAAGCGAGTGGAACTGCCTTTGCGGCGTGCGGCCAACCAATAAGCCGGTAACGGTTCTGCCCGATGGCTGGCAGCAACCCGAAACCGATCCGGTTTTCCGAAACAA
>CAYOJD010000117.1:0-8769 GCA_964404205.1 uncultured Prolixibacteraceae bacterium | reverse complement strand
GGCACGATACGGCGCAGGGCACGGTTCAGAGGTGGCGTTTGTTTTTAACACACTCAATACCCGTTGGGGAGCAACAGAACCGACACCGGAAGAGAAAAATTTAGCGGAAATAATGAATAGTTATTGGACAAACTTTGCAAAAACAGGGAATCCGAACGGCGATGGGCTACCTGTGTGGCCGCTGTATAATACCCAAAAAGATGAAATTCTGGATATTGAATTGGATGGTAAACCAGTTGGTAAACCCGACCCACGCAAAGCACGATTTGATGTGGTGGAAAAAGCTTTCAAATTCAGGGAACGCATACAGTCACGTGGAATTTAAAGGGATAAAAAATGACAGCAGGAAAAATAATTGGGGTATTCATTGCATTGGGCATGTTGTGTATTCACCTTCACGCCCAAAATGAAACAGTATCCAAAAATTTATTGACAGATAAACAACGTAGTATCATTTCAATTTCGGCATTAACCGCCAAAGGCGATTTGCAGGCATTAAAACCTGCGCTGAATACAGGACTGGAGGCCGGTTTAACAGTGAATGAAATCAAAGAAGTTCTGGTTCACCTGTATGCCTATTGCGGATTTCCGCGCAGCATTCGCGGTTTACAAACTTTTATGGAAGTGCTGGAAGAACGGAAAGCCAGAGGAATTAAGGATGAAACTGGTCGCGAAGCCTCGCCAATCAATGAGGAAATCGGCAAATACGAACGCGGCAAAAAGGTTTTGGGCGAACTCACCAAAACACCACAGGAAAAGCCAGCAACAGGTTATGGCGCTTTTGCACCGATTATCGATACCTTTCTGAAAGAGCATTTATTTGCCGATATTTTTGAACGCGATGTATTGACTTTTGCCGAGCGGGAACTGGTTACCATTTCGGTCATCAGCGCTATTGGCAACGCTGAACCGATGCTTAAAAGTCATTTGGCTATTTGTCTGAATGTAGGTTTAACGCCCGCTCAGTTGACAGAATTTTCAGAAATTATTGGAAAAACGCTTGGAGAAAAAGAAGCCAGCGATGCTCAAATTGTTGTAAACGATGTGCTGAAAAATTCATACACATTCCCCAAAGGTGAAAAAATCAGTAACAGCAATTTTACCGGAACCGCCTATGTGTACATGCTGATAACGCCCGACAACATTTACAACGCATCCATTGGCAACGTTACTTTTGAACCGAAAGCCAGAACCAACTGGCACAAACACCCCGGAGGCCAGATTCTGCTGGTAACCGATGGCAAAGGATTTTACCAGGAAAAAGGCAAACCGGCGCAGCTTATCCGAAAAGGCGATGTAGTCAGGATTCCGCCGGATACAGAGCACTGGCACGGTGCAGCACCCGACAGCGGATTGACACACGTTGCCATCAGTCCTAACCTGGAGAAAGGAAGCGTAAACTGGATGCAACCCGTTACTGACGAGGAGTACATGAACAATCAAAGGTAGAATAGATCCCCTAAAAAAGATTGTGAAATGGATATCCGTCCTGGAAACAAAACACCCTGTAAACAATTTGTTTACAGGGTGTTTTCATGTTGTCCTGTTAGGTTTCGAACCTAAACTCTTCTGATCCAGAATCAGACGTGTTGCCAATTACACCACAGGACAGTTTTAATTTTGGGGCTAATTCCCAACGATTGTGAACGTTTTAAAATGTTGACCTGCCAAGGCTCGAACTTGGACTCTTCTGAACCAAAATCAGACGTGTTGCCAATTACACCACAGGTCAATCATCAACTGTCTTATATTTTAAGACGGCTGCAAAAATACAAAGTTTTTTTTTCCTGCAACCTATTCAACACAAAATTTGACTTTTATTCACAAAAACTTCTCCCAACGAATCGTTCAACAATCAAATTTAAAACTAATTATCAGCTCGTTAAACAAGTTAAGAATCCTCCTATTTCATTTCAGCTATCAGGATTTAACCTAAGATTAAGGTAGCTAAACCCAAAACCGGGTTGGCCATTTAACGAAAGATAAAATTATTGTGAAACGATTGGGCCACACCCTTCGCGCGCAAAGATTTTATATCTTCGCCAAAAATTTATCTGAACGACATCTTTCAGAAAATATTCAGTGCAACAGACATGAAGACAAAAACATTCAATTTCTATAACACCGTAGCCGGTTGGATTATTTTTGCAATTGCCTCGGTGGTTTATCTGATGACCATCGAACCAACGGCCAGTTATTGGGATTGCGGCGAGTTTATTACCACTGCCTTTCGCCTCGAAGTCGGTCACCCGCCCGGTGCCCCGCTTTTTATGATTATGGGCAGGGTCTTCACATTACTGGCAGGTGGCAACACCGCGCTGGTTCCGGTGATGGTGAATGTGATGTCGGCGTTGGCCAGTTCGTTTACCATTCTGTTTCTCTTCTGGACCATCACCCATCTGGCACTCAAATTGAACGGCAATAAAGCTTCAGAACTAAGCCTTGGTCAAATGATTGCCATCCTGGGTGCCGGAACCGTTGGTGCACTGGCCTACACATTCTCTGACACTTTCTGGTTTTCGGCTGTCGAAGGCGAAGTATATGGAACATCGTCGCTCTTTACCGCGGTGGTTTTCTGGGCTATCCTGAAGTGGGAAAACGAAGCGGACCAACCTTTTGCCAACCGATGGATTATTCTGATTTGTTATCTGATTGGCCTTTCCATCGGGGTTCACCTGTTGAACTTGTTGGCTATTCCTGCCATTGTACTGGTTTATTATTTCCGCAAATACGAACCAACCCGCAACGGGGTAATTATTGCACTTCTCTCTTCAGTTGTTCTGGTGGGGGCTATCATGTATATCATTATTCCCGGGGTTGTGACCATCGCTTCGTGGTTCGAACTTTTGTTTACCAACATGATAGGCGCTCCTTACAATACCGGGGTTATTATCTACGCGCTGCTGCTGACTGCTGCAATTGTATATGGAATTAAATATACCACCCGCCACGGGAAGGTAATTGCCCACACCCTGATTCTTGGCGTTACCGTGATTATCATTGGTTATTCCTCTTATGCGATGATTGTTATCCGCTCGGCTGCCAATCCGCCGATGGATCAGAATAGTCCCGACAATGTCTTTTCGTTGCTTTCGTACCTGAACCGCGAACAGTACGGCAGTCGACCGCTATTCTACGGACAATATTATAGCGCTCCGCTCGATGCCAGTGAGCCTTATATTCAGGGAAGCCCCAACTATATTCAGAAAAACGGAAAATATGTAATTGCCGATTACAAACAGTCGCCCAATTACGACGACCGTTTTTGTACCGTCTTTCCCCGCATGTACAGTTCGAACCCCGACCATATTCAGGAGTACCAGAACTGGGCCAACATCAAGGGAAGCAAAGTGATGGGCACCAACCGTCAGGGCGAATCGGAAGCGATTACGAAACCGACTTTCAGCGAAAACCTGGCCTTCTTCTTTAAGTATCAGGTTGGGTTTATGTACTGGCGCTATTTTATGTGGAACTTCGCCGGCCGTCAGAACGATGTACAGGGACAAGGCGGTATCCTGAACGGAAACTGGATTACCGGCATCGAATTTCTCGATGCCATGCGACTAGGGCCGCAAAAAGATCTTCCCCCAACTTTAAAGAATAACCCCGGCAAAAATGCCTATTATATGCTCCCGCTGATTCTTGGATTGCTGGGCCTCTTCTTCCAACTGAACGGCGGGAAAAAAGGGAAACAGGATTTTTGGGTGGTAATGTTGCTATTCTTTATGACCGGGCTGGCCATTGTGATATATCTGAACCAGGATCCGATGCAGCCGCGCGAGAGGGATTATGCCTACGCCGGCTCGTTCTATGCCTTTGCCATCTGGATTGGATTGGGCGTACTGGCTATCTACGAACTACTGAAAAAATATACCCCCGAGAAGGTGGGTGCCATACTGGCCACTGCGCTGACATTCTTCGCTGTACCGGTGCTGATGGCCAATCAAAATTGGGATGACCACGACCGGTCGGACCGTTATACCGCGAGGGATTTCGGACGCAACTATCTCGAGTCGTGTGCCCCTAATGCCATTATCTTCACCAATGGCGACAACGATACTTTCCCCCTGTGGTATGCACAGGAGGTTGAAGGCATCCGCACCGACGTACGCGTTTGCAACCTCAGCTACCTGCAAACCGACTGGTATGTCGATCAGATGAAGCGAAAAGCCTACGATTCGGATCCGCTGCCGATTAAGTTCGAGAAACCGCAATATGTTCAGGGAACACGCGATATCATTTATGTCATCGACCAGTTAAAGAAACCGGTAAACCTGCGGGATGCACTCGACTTTGTCCGCTCCGACGACCCAAGTTCGAAGATTGCACAAGCCGATAACGCCTCGTTTATCCCTTCGAAACAGCTCTATTACCCGGTTGACAAGCGAGCAGCCCTCGAAAATAAAGTGGTCTCGCTTGCCAACGATTCGCTGATTGTCGACCGGATGGAGATAAACCTGAACAAAAACTATATCACCAAAGATGAGTTGATGATATTGGATATGATTGCCAACAACCAGTGGAAAAGGCCTATCTACTTTGCCATTACCGTTGGCCGCGATAAGTACCTCAACCTACAGGATTACTTCCAGGCCGAAGGGTTTGCCTACCGACTGGTACCCATCAAAACTACGCCCGTTGACGATCGCATTGGCCGTGTCGAAACCAAAGTGATGTACGACAATATGGTCAACAAATTTACCTGGGGCAATATGAATAAACCCGATGTTTATCTCGACGAGAACAACATGCGCATGTCGATGAATGTCCGGAACAATTTCGTCCGGTTGGCCGATGCACTGATTGACGAAGGGAAAGCCGACTCGGCCGTTGCCGTTCTCGACCGCTGTAACGAACTTACCCCCAACGAAAAGGTCCCCTACAACTATTTCAACCTGCTGATGGCCGACTCTTATTATCGTGCCGCCCGCGGCAAGATGAATAACATGGGTATAGACACCTTGCGTATCGAGGTAAATATGAACCCGTCGTACGTTAAAAAAGCCAACGATGTGGTGAAAATTATGGCCGACAACTGCGAGCAGGAGTTGATTTATTTCTTCAACCTGCCCCCAAAATTCCGCGATTTGGTGAATGACGACTTACACCGCTCGTTCTACATCATGCGCGAACTGGGACGTATTGCCACCAGTTACGGCGAAACCGAACTGGGCGACGATATTACCAAAAGGTTAAATAATTTAATGGGAAATCTTCAACCAGAGACAATTACACCTTCTTCGAGACAATAATTATTTTTCAATAAAGATTACGCATTAAATATTTAATTAACTTTGCGCGTTCTTTAACAGGAATTATCAACGTAATCAATGAGATTCAAACCTCAGGTACATCTGCCCCGTTGCATCACCAAATGGTTTCCGGCCGCAATTTGGCGAATGCCCGAAGAAAATAAAACCGTTTATCTCACCTTCGACGATGGTCCGATTCCGGGTGTTACCCCCTGGGTATTGAAACTATTGCGCGAACACCATATCAAAGCTACATTCTTTGTTGTGGGAGAGAATGTATTCAGGCATCCCGAAATTTTCGAGCAAATGATTGAAGAGGGACATGCAGTGGGCAATCATACTTACCACCACCTTCAGGGTTTGAAATCGGGCAATCTCACTTACTACAAAGATATCGAGAAAGCGAACGAACTGATTGGCTCCAATCTTTTCCGCCCGCCGCATGGCTGGCTTAAACAAGCCCAGTACCATTTTCTTTCGCAGAAATACAAAATCATCATGTGGGATGTTATTTCGTGCGACTACAACCGGAACATCACCAAAGAAGAGGTGCTCAACAATGTGACCGGGTTTGTACGCCCGGGAAGTATCATCACGTTTCACGATTCATTGAAAGCGGAATCGCATCTTCGCTGGGCGCTCCCTCGTGCCATCGAATTCCTGAAAGCCGAAGGTTATGAATTTGGGAAGATAGAGTTTCCGAAAACACGCCGCCTCTATGCCACCCCGTTTATTCAGCGCATTCGTAAAATCAGGAACAACCTGCGCCAACTGCGTCGTTGGGCATAACAGGGCTAAAGCCCCTCTTTCAAGGCTTGGCTATATCGTTCCAAATCAAATTTAAATAACGACGGAGCTTTATGGGCTACCCCTTCGCGTCGCTCGTTCAATTTAATCAGAATATTGTACGACAGCATCTTGCGCTGGAAATTACGTCTGTCGAGCGGATGGCCCAGAATGGTTTCGTACAACCGCTGCAATTCGGGCATGGTAAATTTCTCGGGCAGCAGGTTGTACCCCACAGGCTGGTAACTCAGTTGCAGCCGAAGCGCATCGAGGGCTTTCCCCAATATCGTTTCGTGGTCCATCATCAGGTTGTTGGCATCTTCGAGATTCACCCAAAAACATTCGTCCGAGAAAATATCCGATTTGGGAATCACCTGCGAAAACTCGACCAATGCGAAAAAGCCAATGCTGATAAAACGCTGTAAGGCCCAGTTCCCTTCATCGATCTCGACTCCTTTATCGGTAAACATCTTCCGCTGCAGAAAGGGGTTGCTACGTGCCGGATCGCTGAAGACACCAAACTGGTGCAGGAAGATCTCCTCTATTCCGGTGCGTTCTTTCAGGATCCGCATCGCTGCCTGCTCAACGGTCTCCTCTTTACGGACAAACCCTCCCGGAAGGCCCCAAAACTCGGAAGAATTCATCTTCAACAATAACACTTTCAGCTGGTTATCATGGAAGCCAAATACAACACTATCGATGGATATGTGGCTAAGAAACTCCTTTCCTCCATTGAGGACAAAATGTTTGAGCGCGACTTCTGATGGCATCTGTTGGTATTTGCAGCAAAATAACTAAAAATTACCATGTGGCGATTTTCTGGCCGCTAAATTTCAATCATTTCAAAAAACACCAAACACTCAATCAACTGTGATTTATACATAATCAACTGACCGTAAACAAATTCACACCATCACGATTTGAATACAGGAAACCATTCGACATTTTTTTAGCTATCTTTGTTTGATGGAATCATCCAAATTACATTCTTCCAAAACATTCGAATTTCTTTCGGCCGATACCGGGAGCAATCTCGAAATCCCTGCGGTTGGCGGCATTAAAGCCGGTTTCCCTTCGCCGGCCGACGACTTTTCCGATTTGTCCATCGACCTGAACAAAGAACTGGTCAAACATCCTTACTCAACATTTTACGCACGGGCAAACGGCAATTCGATGAAAGATGCCGGAATTGGCGACGGCGATCTTTTGGTAATCGATAAAAGCATTGAACCTACCGATGGTAAAGTGGCGGTTTGCTATATCGACGGTGAGTTTACCGTTAAAAGAATCAGGCTTGAAAAAGATTGCTGTTGGCTGGTTGCCGAAAACCAGGCCTATCAACCCATCAAAATTACCGAAGCCAACGATTTTGTCATCTGGGGAATTGTCACCCATATTATTAAAGCACTTTAAGATGTACGGGCTGATTGATTGCAATAACTTTTACGCTTCGTGCGAAAGGGTTTTCCGTCCCGATTTGCGCAACCAACCGGTGGTGGTACTCTCGAACAACGACGGCTGCGTGATTGCCCGATCGAATGAAGCCAAAAAACTGGGCATATCGATGGCCGCCCCCGCTTATCAGTTCCAGGAGTTATTTGACAAACATAACGTTGCCGTATTCTCGGCTAACTTTGTCCTTTATGGCGATATGAGTTTTAGGGTGATGTCCATCCTTTCGCTGTTTGCACCTGAAATGGAGATCTATAGTATCGACGAGGCATTTATGAAACTCGACGGAATGGAGCGACTTGGATTAAAAGAGTTTGGACTTAAGATTAGCTATTCCATTACGAAAGGCACCGGAATTCCGGTAAGTTTAGGCTTTGCCCCAACAAAGGCATTGGCCAAAGTGGCCAACCGGATTGCCAAAAAATTCCCGTCGCAAACGCAAGGGGTCCACATTATCGATACGGAAGAGAAACGAATAAAAGCGCTCAAATGGCTCCCGGTCGAAGAGGTGTGGGGCATCGGGTCCAGACATGCCAAACGGCTAAAAGCGCTTCAGGTAAAAACAGCCTACGACTTCACGCTACTGCCCGACGGGTGGGTCAGGCAAAACATGAGTATTGTTGGGTTGAAACTAAAAAATGAATTGCTTGGAGTCGCCTCAAACGACTTGGAAGTAGTTAAACCCAAACAAAATATTGCCACAACCCGTTCGTTCGAAAAAAATTATACCCATTACGAAGAGCTGAAAGAACGGATTACCACATTTGCCGTAACCTGTTCGGAGAAATTGAGAAAACAACATTCTCACTGCAACGCGATAATGGTTTTTCTGCTCACCAATAACCACCGTGCCGACCAGCCTCAATACAACAGACATATTGTAGTTAAGCTTCCCTACCCTTCCAATTCGAGCATTGAACTGGCAAAATTTGCCATCGACGGGCTGACAAAGATTTTTAAAACGGGATTTGGCTACAAAAAAGCAGGAGTAATTGTTATGGATATCACCTCCACCGACAAAACACAGCTTAACCTTTTCGAAAACAGCGACCCCCGACACAAACCGCTGATGGAGGCAGTCGATAAAATCAACCACGGATTGGGCGAACAAAAAGTAAGGTTGGCATCGCAGGACCTCAAACGAACATGGAAGATGAGGCAAGAACGGCTGTCGGCACGCTTCACCACTCGCCTAAGCGAAGTACTGGTGGTAAACTGCAGCGAAAACAAAAAACCAAATATCGACTTGGGGAGCCCAAATGAAATTGAACCTGAATTG
>CAYOJD010000116.1:0-8915 GCA_964404205.1 uncultured Prolixibacteraceae bacterium | reverse complement strand
TTTACTCTATTATGGTAGCTATATTTTATAAATAAATCTTAATTATTTAAATATGTCAACCATATTTAATTAATAATTTATTTTGAATATAATTTGACAGCCATATTTTATTTCATACTATATATTCTATAATAATGGTTACCCTATTGATAAGGTATGAAAAAAATTTAATAATATGGAACAATGGAGAGCTTATGAAGATAAAAAGAGGGTTGCATGTGATGCCGTTGCGTTGAATAGGACGTGGTTTTACGAAAATGAATTTGGCCCGAAGGCAAATGCCCCGGGCTATGTCAATCCGTACAATCAAATAATGGGAAACAAATCCATCAAAATGATAATTGACGATGCAATCTATCTCGCTCGTTTTTTGACGATGGGTTTACAAGAATGCAAACGACGAGATACCCATCTGGAGGGTTGCAATGGCAAAGTGACTATATCCGCGGCGCTTTTCAGGGGTATAAACCAGCAGATAATAGGCAAAACCAAACTGCACGATTGTGGCAAACACCACAATATTGAGCCACCATTGGTTTTGAAAAACCACAAAAAGAGCCAGCAAAGCAGATGTAAAAATAAATATCAGGTGGGAGAATAACCGTGAAACCAATCCCGGAGGCATTGGTGCCGATACCTGTTTTAACGCGCTTGCCGTTCCCCATACACCGGAGAGGAGAAGCAGAAAGATGGCAGCCAGCTTCAGCACGGCCAATAACTCGCGGTAACCGGCAAATCGCGGATGCGAAAAAGCCTCGAACAGTAAAGTAACGATTAGTGCAATTACAAATAGTATCAATTTTTTTTCGTATTTCATAACCGGTTTAATAAATATCATTAACGAAGAAATGTACTAGATGTTTTTGAAGCTATCGGGTTACGCTTGTCGTATTTTAATGTTATTGTTTCCATTGTTTTATCGGTTTGTTACAAATATACAAAAACAGCCGATCGAACCGTAGTTTTAACTTTCGCGAGGCCGCTCAAAAAAAGAAAGCCGCCCCGATTGCTCAGGACGGCTTTACATACTCACACTCTCTATCTACCTGTCAACAAATTGGTGTATCTTGGCAGCGGCATCTCTGCCGGAGCGGATAGCATGAACGACAAGACTGGCTCCGCGGGTAACGTCGCCGGCAGCAAAAATCTTGTCAATATTGGTCACATTATCGATGGTTTTCACATTTCCACGTGGGTCGTAATCAACGCCGAGGCTGTCGAGCAGGCCGTTGTGCACGGGCGAAACAAAGCCCATCGAGAGCAGAACCAGATCGGCTTCTATTACTTCCGCCGTTCCCGGAATCTCTTTCATGGTCATCTGTCCGTTGGTACCAATCCATTCGACTTGTACCACTTCTACGCCGACCACTTTGCCCTCTTTCCCGACAAACCGTTTGGTAGCCAGTCCCCAGCGGCGTTCGCAACCTTCGAGGTGCGAACTGGAGGTACGCAACGTGTTGGGCCAATAAGGCCAGGGGTTCTCATCGCTTCGCCGGGTTGAAGGTTGGGGAAGAATTTCAATCTGGGTAACCGACAAGGCTTTCTGGCGGATAGAGGTTCCCACACAGTCTGAACCGGTATCGCCGCCACCAATCACCAGCACCTTTTTATCTTTGGCCATGATACGCGCTTCGTCGTTGAACTCGTCGCCCCGCACCACTTTATTTTGTTGCTTCAGAAAATCCATCGCGAAATAAACCCCGTTCAGGTCGCGCCCATCGGCTTTCAGGTCACGTGGTTCCATTGCACCACAGGCCAGGCAGATGGCATCGAAATCGTTCAGCAGTGCTTCGTGGCTGATATCGACCCCTACGCGGATATTGGTTTTAAAAACAATTCCCTCCTGTTCAAATAGCTCGACCCTGCGATCGATAACCGCCTTGTTCAGTTTGAAATCGGGAATACCATAGCGAAGTAGTCCGCCTACGGCATCGTCCTGTTCGAAAACGGTAACCGAGTGGCCGGCCTGGTTGAGCAAATCGGCAGCCGAAAGCCCCGCCGGACCTGAACCTACCACCGCAATTTTTTTGCCTGTACGATATTCAGGAATATTAGCTTTGACAATATTGAGGTCGAAAGCATGTTCGACAACCGAACATTCATTTTCGCGGATGGTAACCGCTTCGTCGTGAATAGCCAGCACACACGATTTTTCGCATGGGGCCGGACATACCCGGCCGGTGAATTCGGGGAAGCTATTGGTGCTGTGTAAAATCTCGTAGGCTTCGTCCCATTTTTCGCGATAGACGGCATCCTGCCATTCGGGGATTTTGCTGCCTACCGGACAAGCCCAGTGGCAAAACGGAATGCCGCAATCCATGCATCGCGAAGCCTGATCGACACGGTCTTTTTCGTTCAGTGTCTGTTCTACTTCGCCATAATCAAAAATACGCTCGTTGACCGGTCGGTATCCGCCCTCTTTGCGTTCTATCTCCATAAAACCTTTTGGATTTCCCATCTTTTCAATCTTTAATCGTTACTGATGTGTTCAACTTTTTTAGGACTATTCGCGCCGGTCGGGAGCGTCTTCAGCCATTTCCAGTTTTTTCTTAACCTCTTTGAGTTTAAGTTCGTTCAACACTTTCTTGTATTCTAACGGAATTACTTTTACAAATTTTGGAAGATATTCTTCCCAGTTGGTCAATATTTTCTCGGCCAACGGGCTCTGCGTGTAGAGCATATGCTTCCGGATCATATCTTGCAGTTCGATGATGTCGGCACGGTCTTCCACCTCGCTCAACTCTACCAGTCCTTTGTTGCAGTAGTAGTCGAAATCGCCATTCTCGTCGAGCACATAGGCAATACCGCCGCTCATACCGGCAGCAAAGTTGCGGCCGGTGGTACCCAAAACAACGGTTCGGCCGCCGGTCATATATTCGCAACAGTGGTCACCCGTTCCTTCAACAACTGCTTTGGCACCCGAGTTACGTACGCAAAAACGTTCGCCTGCGATGCCTTGAATATAGACTTCGCCGCTGGTAGCACCATAAAGCGTTGTATTTCCAACGATGATGTTTTTATGTGGTTCGAAGGTGGTGCCAATTGGCGGGACAACCACCACGCGCCCGCCCGAGAGCCCTTTGCCCAAATAGTCGTTCGAGTCGCCTTCGAGTCGGAAACTGACCCCTTTCACAAGGAAAGCGCCAAAACTCTGTCCGGCAGAACCTTTGAAAGTACAGTTGATGGTATCTTTAGGCAAACCCTCTTCGCCGTAGCGTTTCGAAATCTCGCCCGAGAGCATTGCCCCAACGGTACGCATTACATTGTTGATGCTATGGGCTATCCACACCTTCTCGCCACTTTTGATGGCTTTATTGGCCTCGCGTATCAACGTTTTGTCAATCACATCGTCGAGGTTTTTGGTATTGGGGTGGGTATTGTGAATCGGATAAACGGCAGCCTCTTTAGGCAGATAGAGGAATTTCGAGAAATCGATATTCTTCATCTTCCAGTTGCTAACATCGGGATTGGCTTCGAGCAAATCGGTACGGCCCACCAGTTCGTCGAAGGTTCGTACGCCAATCTCGGCCATGTGTTCGCGAATTTCACGGGCAATAAAGTTAAAGTAGTTGATTACATATTGTGAACGCCCGAGGAAGCGTTTGCGCAGGCTCTTGTTTTGGGTGGCAATACCTGCCGGACAGGTATTCAAATGGCATTTGCGCATCATGATACAACCCAATGTAATCAATGCCGAAGTTGAAAACCTAAACTCTTCGCCACCGAGCATCCCCATAATCACCACATCGCGACCGGTTTTTAACTGCCCGTCGACCTGTAGTTTTACGCGACCGCGGAGGTTGTTCATCACCAGCGTTTGCTGGGTTTCGGCAATACCAAACTCGGCCGGCAAACCGGCATGTTTAATGGAACTGGCCGGCGATGCCCCTGTACCCCCTTCACTACCGCTCAGGATGATGATATCGGCAAAGCCTTTGGCTACACCCGCGGCAATGGTACCCACACCACTCTCGGCCACCAGTTTCACCGACACTTTCGCGTTCGGGTTCACATTTTTCAGGTCGAAAATTAGCTGGGCCAAATCCTCAATCGAATAGATATCGTGGTGCGGCGGCGGCGAAATCAACGTAATGCCCGGTGTCGAGTGGCGCAACTTGGCAATAATCTTATTGATTTTGAAACCCGGCAACTGACCGCCTTCGCCCGGTTTTGCCCCTTGTGCAATCTTAATCTGCAGCTCAATGGCGTTGGTAAGGTAATTATTGGTCACCCCGAAACGGCCAGAAGCTATCTGTTTGATTTTTGAATTTTTCTCGGTCCCAAAACGTTCGGCATCTTCACCCCCCTCGCCGGTATTGCTCCTGCCGCCAATGGTATTCATCGCGATAGCCAACGCCTCGTGGGCCTCTTTCGATATAGAACCGTACGACATGGCACCGGTTACAAAACGCTTCAGGATATTCTCGGCGGGCTCGACCTCGTCAATCGGGATAGGATTCTTTTTCCAGCGGAGTGCACCGCGGACAAAGGCCGGTTTGGCATTCTGTTCATCTACCAATTTGGTAAATTTCTTAAAAATATCGTAGTTATTCGTTTTGGTCGACCACTGCAACAGCGCAATCGACTGAGGGTTCCATGCATGGTGTTCGCCATCGTTCCGGTAGTGGTATTCGCCCGTATTGGAGAAATCGGGCATCTTGGTAAACTCTTTTTTGTAAGCACTTTCGTGGAACATCACCGCTTCGCGGAAAAGTTCTTCGTAGCCTACGCCGCCAATACGCGATGGGGTGCCTTTAAAATAGTTATCAATTAACTCGTCTCCAACGCCAACTGCTTCGAAAAGCTGTGCCCCATGGTACGAACGAAGTGTCGAGATCCCCATCTTCGAGAGGATTTTCAACAATCCCTTGTCAATCGATTTGATATAATTCTTTCGGGCTTCGGAATATTTGAGTTTGATCTCGCCCTGTTCAACCAACTGGTCGATGGCGGCAAAAGCCAGATACGGGTTGATAACGCTGGCTCCATAGCCAAGCAACAGTGCGAAGTGCATTATCTCGCGTGGCTCGGCACTCTCGACAATGATACCAATCTGCATCCGCTTTTTGGTGCTGATCAAATGATGGTGTACTGCCGCAACCGCCAAAAGCGACGGAATGGGAACCATCGTTTCAGAGACACCACGGTCAGTCAGGATAATGAAATTCTTTTTATCGTCAACCGCCTTTTCGGCACTGGCCAACATCGATTTGAATGCCTTTTTGAAACCCTCGACACCGTCGTTCACCGGGAAAATCATCGGGATAGTAGCGTGGGTAAAGGCTTCATGCTTCAAATCTTTAATCTTGCCCAAATCAGTATTGGTAATGATGGGGCTATCGAATTTGATCAGCTTGCAGTGAGTTGGGTTCTCGTCGAGAATATTGCTGCTCAACGAACCGATATAATTGGTAAGCGACATCACCAAACCTTCGCGAATGGGGTCGATTGGCGGGTTGGTTACCTGCGCGAACAGCTGTCGGAAATAACTGAAGAACCGTTTTGGTTTGTCAGAAAATACAGCCAAAGGAGTGTCGTTCCCCATCGAGCTGGTGGGCTCCATCGCGGTTTCGGCCATCTCCTTTATCAGGACATTCATATCCTCTTTTGAATAGCCAAAAACTTTGCTGAAAGGCTTAAAATCATCGCCCATATTGGACGGGACACGATTTTTCACCTCGATTTGTTCCATCTCCAGACGGTTTTCCTTCAGCCAATTGATATAGGGATTCCTGCGGCTCAGTTCGGCTTTCACCTCCTTGTCGGGAATGATTATCCCTAACTGGGTATCGACCAGCAGCAATTTTCCGGGACGAAGACGTCCTTTCTCCTTGATCTCGGCAGCAGGAAAGATTTGTACGCCTACTTCCGAACCCATCACAATCATATCGTTTTTGGTAATGACATACCGCGACGGGCGAAGACCATTACGGTCGAGCGTGCCGCCAATGTATCGGCCATCGGAAAAGACCATCGAAGCGGGGCCATCCCATGGTTCCATCAGTGTTGAATGGTATTCGTAGAAAGCTTTGAGGCTTTCGGGGATCGGGTTTTTCTCGTTAAATGACTCAGGAATCATCATACACAACGAATGAGGCATGCTACGGCCTGTCATGTGAAGAAACTCCAGGGTATTGTCAAACGAAGCGGAATCGGACTTGCCTGGTTCAATAAGCGGATATAATTTATCTAAATCATCGCCAAAGAGTGCCGATTCGAGCAACGACTCGCGGGCGTGCATCCACTGACGGTTTCCTTTAATGGTATTGATTTCGCCATTGTGGGCAATCATGCGGAAAGGCTGGGCCAAATCCCACGTTGGGAAAGTATTGGTACTGAAACGTGAGTGAACCAATGCGATGGCACTCTTCATTTCGGGATGCGACAAATCTTTGAAATAATCGCGCAACTGGCTCGGGGTAAACATTCCCTTATAAATCATCACCCGGCTCGAAAAACTGGGAAGGTAAAAACTCTCCTTATGAGCCAACTTCGATTCGCGAACCACTCTTTCGGCTTGTTTACGGGCCAGGTATAATTTACGTTCGAGCACATCCTGTTCGTAATTTCCTTTCACAAAAACCTGCCGGATGGACGGCTCGGTGCTGCGTGCTATCTCGCCAATTACGGAACTGTCAACCGGTACGTCGCGCCACTTGACAAGGGTTAAACCCTCGGCCTCGATATAGCGGTTTAGCACTTCTACACAAAAGGCAGCCTCTTCTTCAACCACCGGAAGAAAAACCAAACCTGTACCGTAGCGACCTGGTTCAGGCAAAGAAATCCCTTGTGCAACAAAAAAATCGTGAGGTATCTGTAACAGAATACCTGCACCATCGCCGGTTTTATTGTCGGCACTGGTAGCTCCCCGGTGATCCATATTTAACAACACGGTCAAACCGCGCTGAATAATGTCGTGTGACTTTGCCCCTTTGATATGGGCCACAAAACCGATCCCACACGCATCGTGTTCATTCATCGGGTCATACAAACCCTGGGGACCCGGCATCCTTTTCTGTTCCATGTTTCTTCTTTAGAAATTAAGCGAAAAAATCGGCAAAATCGATACAATCGAACCGATTGTAAAAAATTAAATTCATTCAGCAATCGCGATTATAAAATAATAAGATGTAAGTAAAACAACTAAATATTTTAAAATCCGAAAGCAAACATACCAATTTGCACTCCAAATTCCAAACAACTCATTTGAGATTTGAAGGCATAAATTGAAAAAAAACAGAGCCGTTATTTGCAGTGCAATCTATACGACTACAAAACAAATAGTTAGTACGATATTAAATGATTATTAATAATTGTGTTGTCCGGGCGATATGATACAATCGAACACCAGAAGCCCGTTTGAGAGCATTTAGGCTTTCAAAATAAAAAAGGTGAAAATTGTGTTTTACCGGTTCAACAAGCTATTGATTGCCTTTTCGGCTTTTTCGAAATGGAAAGAACAGATCACATCGTCCATTTTTGTTTTGATTTGCCCGAGACAGAGATTGCCTATGCTACCCTCGTGAGTATGATTCAACGTTTTGCAAAATGTAAAATTTCCTTCATTAATCTGCGTCCCAACCGTTTTGTATGCATCCCGAAATGGGACTCCGGCCAAAACCAGCTGATTCACCTCTTCGACTGAATAGACGTAACGATAGCGCTCATCATCCATCACATTTTCATTAATCCTGACATTCTCAAGAGCAAATGATGCAATTGCAAGACAATCGTTCAATTGGGCAAAAGCCGGAATAAACATCTCTTTTATCAGTTGCATATCGCGGAAATAACCGCTTGGCAAGTTATTGGTCACCGAAAGAATTTGATTGGGCAACGTCTGGATACGGTTGCAGTGGGCACGCAATAATTCAAAAACGTCGGGATTTTTCTTGTGCGGCATTATACTCGAACCGGTTGTCAACTCGTCGGGCAGGGCGATAAAACCAAAATTCTGACTCATGTACAAGCATACATCGTATGCCATGCGCGATAAAGTTGAAGCAACAGATGCCAGCGCAAATGCCACACTCTTTTCCACTTTTCCACGGCCCATCTGTGCATATACCACATTAAAACTCATTGTTTCGAAACCAAGTAAATCGGTAGTCATCTGTCTATTCAACGGAAATGAAGAACCATAGCCTGCGGCAGAACCTAACGGATTTTGGTCGGCCATGCGGTAAGCTGCTTGCAACAACAACAAATCATCGGTCAGGCTTTCGGCGTAAGCGCTAAACCACAACCCAAACGACGAAGGCATGGCTACCTGAAGATGCGTATAGCCTGGAATAATAACCTCCTTGTATTTTTCGGCCTGTGCCAGCATAATAGAAAATAAACTGCTGCAATTCACAACTACCTGCTGAATGGCTTCGCGGGTGAAAAGTTTCAAATCGACCAATACCTGATCGTTGCGCGAGCGGCCACTATGGATTTTTTTTCCAACATCGCCCAACCGGCGGGTAAGCAACAGTTCGACCTGGGAATGGACATCCTCAATTCCAGGTTCAATAATAAATTTACCTGCTTCAATTTCGGCATAAATTGTCTGCAAACCAGCTGTCAATTCCGGCAACTCATCGGCTTGCAGCAACCCTACAGATTCGAGCATGCGGATATGGGCCAATGAGCCCAGCACATCAAACTTGGCCAGCAATATATCCATCTCCGGATCTCGCCCGACAGTAAACCGTTCAATCAGATCGTTCACTTTTGTGCCTTTATCCCACAATTTCATCTGCATTTACAATTTTAAAGTTAAAACTAATCAGTAAGGCCAGAAAGCCGTGCATAACAAAGCGACCCACACCATATGGCAAAATTAGGATAATAATCGGTACAAATTACAAACAACAGCTCGCCACCAACGACTGTATTCCCTCCCGCCCCAACCGCAAAACACAGCATAAAAA
>CAYOJD010000115.1:0-9145 GCA_964404205.1 uncultured Prolixibacteraceae bacterium | reverse complement strand
GTTTCCGATATTCTTTTCAACATTGTGGTTACAGGGATTACCAACGTCGTTTTTACAATTGTAGGAATGTACACGGTCGATCGGCTTGGACGCAGGGCTTTGATGCTGATGGGGGCTTCGATGTTGGCGGTTATCTATTTGTTGATGGGGATATTCTACTACATGCAGGTCAGCGGGTTTGCATTGCTATTGTTGGTGATGGCGGCCATCGCTGTTTACGGAATGACTTTGGCTCCCGTAACCTGGGTATTGCTTTCCGAAATTTTCCCCAATAAAATACGGGGTGCCGCAATGGCTGTGTCAACATTTGCGCTTTGGAGTGCCTGTTTTGTGCTTACATATACTTTCCCAATACTAAATAATTTGTTGAATGCTTATGGAACATTTTGGCTCTACGGGGCAATTTGCCTCTTCGGATTTGTTTTTTTGGTGAAAATATTGCCCGAGACAAAAGGAAAATCGCTCGAAAAACTGGAAGAACAAATGGTTGGTCACACATAAAAAATTAGCCTAATGAAAAAAAAGTTACCCTTGGCCGGACTCGTTTTGTTACTTGGTATGGTTGCCTGTCAAAACCGTTTTTCTGAACCTGTCATCGACCTTGCCGGGAAATGGGCTTTTAGGCTCGATCCGAAATCGGTTGGTGATGCTGAAAAGTGGTATATACAATCGATGTCCGATTCCGTTTATCTTCCCGGTTCGCTTGCTGAAAATGGAATTGGCGAAGATATTTCAACATCGACCATCTGGACAGGTCAAATTGTCGATAGCTCCTACTTTAAATTGCCGCGATACGAAAAATACCGTCAACCGGGCAATGTGAAGGTACCCTTCTGGCTTCAGCCTGAAAAATATTACACCGGACAGGCATGGTTTCAGAAAAGCATAGAGATTCCGGATTCATGGGAAGGAAAGCGATTCGAATTGTTGTTGGAACGTTGTCACTGGGAGAGCCGCGTATGGGTTGATAATCAGTTTGCCGGAATGCAAAACGCATTGGGCACAGCCCATTGTTACAACCTGACTTCGCTGCTTAAGCCTGGCAAACATGTGATTACTATTTGTATAGATAACCGAATAAAAGAGATTAATGTGGGGCAAAACTCACATAGTATTTCAGATCATACCCAGAGCAACTGGAACGGTATTGTTGGCCGCATGGAACTGAAAGCCCTTTCGCCGGTTCGAATCGCTGATATACAAATCTATCCCGATATCGAAAAACGAGAGGTATTTATCAGAGTAGAGGCAGAAAACCCCACTTCGAAATTGGCGCAAGGTTCACTGGATATCAGGGTTATTCCTGAGAATTTCAAGGGTTATACAAGAGTGACTCTGTCACAAAGTGTGGCACTAAAAAATGGCACAAATTTAATTGAACTGGTTTGTCCAATGGGCGATGATGTAGCCTTTTGGGATGAATTTTCTCCGAACCTTTACCGTATGACCGCCGAACTGAAAACCGATGGTAGCCATGATTTACAAACGGAATGCTTTGGAATGAGAAAATTCAGCACGCAGGGTACCCGGCTAACAATCAATAACCGACCAACTTTTATGCGTGGGACACTGGAATGTGCCATCTTTCCTGAAACCGGATATCCGCCAACCGACACGGCTTCGTGGATGCGTATTTACCGGATTGCCCGCGCTTACGGGCTCAATCAGCTTCGTTTTCATTCCTGGTGCCCGCCAAAGGCCGCTTTCGAAGCGGCTGACCGGACAGGGTTTTACTTGCAGGTTGAGTGCGGCTCGTGGGCCAATCAGGGCTCATCTATTGGCGATGGAGCCCCTCTCGACCAATTTATTTACGATGAAGGTGACCGTATTTTGAAAGCCTATGGCAATCATCCCTCCTTTTGCATGTTTCTTTACGGAAATGAGCCTGCCGGAAACAACCAGCAAGCATGGCTCGGAAAATTAATCCAGTATTGGCGTAGCAAAGACAACCGGCGAATTTATACCAGTGGTGCAGGCTGGCCGGTCATCCCGGAGTCGGATTATAATAGCATTTCGGAGCCACGAATCCAACGGTGGGGCGAGGGGCTGAACAGCATTATCAACGCACAGCCACCACGTTCGGATTATGATTGGCGTGACCAAATTGAAAATGTTGGTAAACCAACGGTCAGCCACGAAATTGGCCAGTGGTGTGTTTATCCTGATTTTAAAGAAATTGCCCGCTACACAGGCGTATTGAAGGCCCGAAACTTTGAAATTTTTAAAGAGCAGTTGATCGACAATGGCATGGCGCAATTGGCCGACAGTTTTTTGCTGGCTTCCGGAAAATTGCAGGCGCTTTGCTATAAGGCAGATATCGAAGCGGCTTTGCGTACTCCCGGATTTGGCGGCTTTCAGTTGCTCGATTTGCATGATTTCCCGGGACAAGGAACGGCATTGGTTGGCGTGCTCAATCCATTCTGGGAAGAGAAAGGTTATATTTCGGCTGCTGAATACAATCGCTTTTGCAACGCGACGGTGCCGCTGGCCCGGTTGCCTAAAATGATTTTCTCAGGCGGCGAAACCTTAAAGGTTCCGGTTGAAATTGCTCACTTTGGAGAACAGGAATTAAAGAATATCACGCCGAAATGGAAACTGACCGATAGTTCTGGTAAGATAATAACCGAAGGAAAATTGGCTGAAACCACAATTCCGTTGGGCAATGGTTGCTCTTTGGGCGAAATCAATCAACCACTACCTGACGTTTCGGAAGCTAAACAGTTAAAATTGGTTGTGTCGGTTGCTCAATTTGCGAACGATTGGGATATCTGGCTCTATCCGGCAACACAACCCGAAGTGCGGGGAAATATTTTTGTTACCCAAAAGTTCGATGCAGCGTCGTTAAAGGTATTGAACAATGGGGGCTCTGTTTTACTGACACCCGGAAAAGGGAGCATTAAGCCTGCAAAGGGCGGAGATGTGGCGGTAGGTTTCTCTTCCATTTTCTGGAATACGGCTTGGACAATGGGACAGCCACCGCATACACTTGGAATCCTCTGCAATCCGGAGCATCCGGCGCTGGCTGATTTCCCGACTGAATACCACAGCAATTACCAATGGTGGGATGCCATGAGCCATTCGAATGCCATATTGCTTTCTTCCCTTTCGCCTGAATTGAAACCAATTGTCAGGATTATTGATGATTGGGTAACCAATCGGCCACTGGGTTTGATTGTTGAGGGTAGAATAGGAAAAGGAAAAATTATCATCACCGGAATCGATTTGCTGAAAGACATTGACAAACGCCCTGAGGCACAACAATTACTTTTCAGCCTGAAGAAATATATGAACAGTAGTCAGTTCAAGCCCATAACATTATTGACAGAAGAACAGATTGGTTCTCTCTTTCAGTAATATTTGAACGTTTCGCTGAAGAAACTATTTTGAATATCAAACCAATGGAGGTAAACAATCAGGTACGGGCATGGGACGAAAAGGTGACCATCCCAACTTATGGAATTGGTAAGCCCGAGAAGAACCCAATGTTTCTCGAAAAACGGGTTTATCAGGGGAGCAGCGGCGTGGTTTATCCCCATCCGGTGATTGAGAAGATACTGGACGAGAAAACAGATCAGGAGTGGAATGCCGTTTTTCTCGAAAACAAGTATCTGAAGATTATGATCTTGCCGGAGCTCGGCGGGCGCATCCAAATGGCTTTCGATAAGACCAAAAACCGGCATTTTATTTATTATAATCAGGTTATCAAGCCTGCACTGGTTGGGCTTACAGGCCCGTGGATTTCGGGTGGAATCGAATTTAACTGGCCTCAGCACCATCGTCCTTCGACCTACCTTCCGGTTGAACATACCATTGAGGAACATCCCGATGGTAGTGTTACCGTGTGGTGCAGCGAAGTGGAACGAATGTTTCGCACCCGTGGCCTTACCGGCTTCAGGCTTTATCCTGATAAGTCGTATCTCGAAATCAATGTAAAACTGTTCAACAGGACTCCCTATCCGCAGTCGTTTCTCTGGTGGGCCAACCCGGCCGTAAAGGTAAACGACCACTATCAGTCGGTATTCCCGCCCGATGTACATGCTGTATTCGATCATGGCAAGCGCGATGTGTCGCGCTTCCCGCTGGCTACCGGCACCTATTATAAAGTCGATTATTCGGCAGGTGTCGACATTTCGCGGTACAAAAATATCCCGGTTCCCACTTCGTATATGGCCATCCGTTCCGATTACAACTTTGTAGGCGGGTACGAAAACGACTCGAAAGGCGGTTTACTTCACGTAGCCAATCATCATGTTTCGCCCGGCAAGAAGCAATGGACCTGGGGAAATGGCGATTTTGGGAAGGCCTGGGATAGAAACCTCACTGACGAGGACGGGCCCTATATCGAACTGATGTGTGGGGTATATACCGATAATCAGCCCGACTTTTCGTGGCTGATGCCAAATGAGGAGAAATCTTTTTCGCAATATTTTATGCCTTACCGCGATTTGGGTGTGGTGAAAAATGCGACCAAAGAGGCAATGGTCAATCTTGAGTTTTCTGAAAACAGGGCGATAGTTAAAGTTTATACCACTGCGGTGTACCGGCAGGCTAAAATTATCATGAAAGAGGGAAGTGAGGTATTCCGGGAGAAGCAGTTCGATTTGTCGCCTGAGCTTTCGTTCACAACCACAGTTGATTTGCCAGAAGACGTAATTGCTGACCGTGTTTCTGTAGAGGTGCGTACTGCCGATAACCGGCTTTTAGTTGGCTGGAAGCCTGACCCTGTGTCGATTAAGCCTTTACCCGATGCTGCCAGTCCGGCATTGTTGCCGCAACAAATTTCCAGTATCGAACAGTTATACCTTACCGGTCTGCATCTGGAGCAATATCGCCATGCAACCTTCTTTGCCGAAGATTATTATCGCGAAGCGCTCAGTCGGGAGCGTGGCGATGCGCGTTGTAACAATGCGTTGGGTTTGTTGCTGATGCGAAGGGGTGAGTTTGCCGCGGCTGAAGAACATTTTAAAACTGCGATCGATACCCTTACCGAACGAAATCCCAATCCGTACGACGGCGAACCCTTTTACCACATGGGGTTGGTGCTTCGCTTCCAGAACCGTGACGAAGAGGCTTTCAGCTATTTCTATAAATCGGTGTGGAACGCCGCCTGTCAGGATGCAGGTTATTTGCAATTGGCACAAATCGCTGCCCCAAATGACTATATTGAAGCGCTTGAACTGGTTGACCGTTCCCTTGCCCGCAACTGGCACAGTGCCAAAGCCCGTCATCTAAAAACCATGCTGTTGCGAAAGACAGGGCAAACCCATCAGGCATTGCAGTGGGCTGAAGAGTCGCTTTTGCTCGATCGTTTCAACTTTGGAATCCTTTACGAGAAATATTTGCTTTCGCTGAAGCTTGAGGATTTGGATAATTTAAAAGCTTTGTTAAACGGAAATTTCCATACCGCAATCGAATTTTCGCTCGACTATTACTGGGCAGGGATACCAAGCGAGGCATTTCATTTTTTACAATCGGTTATCGATATTGCATCATCCAATTACCCGACACTCTTTTATTTATCTGGTTGGTACGAATGGCAATCGGGAAACAGAGAGGCCGCTGCCGTCTGGTTCTCAAAAGGCGAGAATGCCCAGTCAGACTATTGCTTCCCCCATCGGAACGAAGAGTTGCTCGCACTCGGGGCAGCCATCTGCTGTAACCCGAAAAACGGCAGGGCCCATTACTATCTTGGGAATCTTTTTTATGCCTGCCGGCGATATAATGATGCTTTGGCCCATTGGGAAATCGCTGAAAAGCTTGACGATAATTTCCCGACGGTGAAACGCAATCTGGCGCTGGCGTATTACAACCAATTCGACCGGAAGGCAGAGGCTACCCTGAAACTGGAGGAGGCATTTCAGCTCGACAAGTGCGATTTCAGGATATTGATGGAGCTCGACCAGTTGTATAAAAAGCAAAACCGGCTTCCCGAATGGCGACTGGCTATTTTAGAACAGTATCCCGAAGCATTGTCCTTCCGGGACGATCTTTGTTTGGAACAGATTGCATTGCTGAACCATCTGGGCCATCACGAACGGGCTTACGCATTGCTGACAGGACGGAAATTTCACCCGTGGGAGGGCGGTGAAGGAAAAGTTACCGGCCAATATCTGCTGGCGCTCACCGAACTGGCCAAAACGGCACTTGAGCAGAAGGATGCGGTTATGGCTTTGCATTGGCTCAGTCTGACAGAGTCCTTTCCTGAGAACCTTGGTGAAGGTAAACTTTACGGGGCGCAGGAGAACGATATCGACTATTGGAAGGGATGTGCGCTGGCCATGCTCCGGAAAAGCGTTCAGGCCCGCGAAGCATGGATAAAAGCCTCGTCAGGGCTTATCGAGCCTTCGGCTGCAATGTTTTATAATGATCAGCAACCCGATAAAATATTTTATCAGGGAATGGCGCTGTTGAAACTGGGCGACCATGACGGGGCTTTAAACCGGTTCAACCGTTTAATCGACTGGGGCGGGAAACATCTGTTTGATGAGGTGAGGGTCGACTACTTTGCCGTATCGTTGCCCGACCTGCAAATTTGGGACGATAGCCTTACCCTGCGAAACAAACTGCATTGTCTCTATTTGTTAGGGCTGGGCAATCTGGGTAAAGGCAATTTGAATTCCGCAGAAAGCTATTTCCGCGAGCTCTTGCAGTACGACCGGTATCATCAGGGCGCACGATTGCACCTGAAAATGTGCCGGTAGGCAAGAACAGAAAAGGCATCTCCCTGCGGGATGCCTTTTCTTCGTTAAAATGCAATCGCTTATGGTATGGGATTAATCCAGTTCGAACCACGGGGCAACCAATTCGGTTTTATCGACAGGTTCGTCGATATGTTTGAATTCGTTGGTCTTATTGTTGTAGGTATAGGCTTTGCGCCATTCGATATGGTTTTGCTGCACCTGTTTAATGGCATCAATAATGAAATAAAGCTCTTCGTCAGTCATGGTCGGGTGGAGCGAGAGCCTTATCCAGCCCGGTTTACGCGATAAATCGCCAAAATTAATCCGGTCGGTAATCTCTTTCGAGGTGTCGTGGCTTACGTCGAGCAAAAAGTGGCCATAGGTTCCGGCGCAGGCGCACCCGCCGCGAAGCTGGATGCCAAAGTGGTCGTTCAGCAGCTTTACCGCAAGGTTGAAATGGATATTGTCGAGGTAAAAAGAGATAATCCCCAATCTCTCGCGAACATTGTCGGCCAGGATATGGATGCCCGGAATCTTCGGCATCTCGTTAAAGGCAATCTTGAGTAACTCTTCTTCGCGCCGGCGGATATTTTCTACCCCCATCTGGTTTTTTACCTCGATAGCCAGTGCTGCGCGGATGGTCTGCAGGAAGCCCGGGGTGCCGCCATCTTCCCGCGCTTCAATGTCATCGACATATTTAAACTCACCCCAGGGATTGGTCCAGTCGACGGTGCCGCCACCGGGGTTGTCGGGCGTGGGATTGTGGTAAATCGACGAGTTAAAAACCAGCACGCCGGAACTTCCCGGCCCTCCCAGAAACTTATGGGGCGAAAAAAATATGGCGTCGAGCGATTCGAGCGGGTCGTTGGTGTGCATACGGATTTCGGCATACGGGGCCGAGGCGGCAAAATCGATAAAACAGAGGCCGCCATGCTCGTGCATAATGCGGGCCAACTGGTGATAGGGTGTCGAAATGCCGGTAACATTTGAACAGGCCGTAAACGAGCCTATCTTCATTTTGCGGTCGCCGTATTTGACCAGTTCCGTGCGCAATTGTTCGGGGTCAACCAGCAGATTTTTGTCGGGCATCAGTTGTACCACATCGGCAATGGTTTCGAGCCACGAGGTGTGGTTGGAGTGATGTTCCATGTGGGTGATAAAAACGACCGGCCGCTCCTCTTTGGGGAGACAATCCATTTTATCAATCTTGTGCATGGTGCGAAAACCAAGGATGCGCTGGAATTTATTGATAACGGTGGTCATTCCCGAACCGGCATTGATAATGACATCATTGGGGCCGGCATGGACATGTTCCTTAATTTTCTTTTGGGCCAGATGGTAGGCTTTGGTCATCAGGGTCCCGGTTTCGCTGGTTTCGGTGTGGGTATTGGCCACAAAGGGGCCGAATACATTCAGCATCTTCTCTTCGATGGGGCCATACAAACGGCCACTCGCAATCCAGTCGGCATAAACAATCCGCTTTTCGCCGTATGGCGATTGAAATGTTTGGTCGATTCCGACAATATTTTTCCTGAATTTGCTGAAATATTCTTCCATTACCTGCAAAAAAACTTGATGATATGTTTAACCGCGACCGTTATGGCGCGATATCGGGCTGATTGATTGTTGCTAACGGAGGCAATTTTAACCAAAAATATTATCCTGCCCTATGCGTAAGGTCATTTTTTGAGCTATATCTGAAAACTACAGTTTGTTCTGTCGTTTCTTTAATACAGACAGAAATCCCTAAACAGTTAAAAATGATAATTTAAGGTTAAACTATAAGGTATGCTTGTTTTGGTCAGGTAATTATTATCATTTGTTTCAGCATAAGTAAAACACGGTGCAAAATATTCGCCGTGCATATAACTTTGACTAACCCCCATTTCAATGGAGGTTGAAAAACTGCTGGATAAAGGGAATTTTAATCCAACAAAAGGTGTGGCTGTCAAAATATAATTTTTGTATTTTCCGGGATATTTATTGGTTCCCTTTATTTGCGAGAAACCCGGATTTAAATCTATCCCAAAGAAGAATGTTGCTATTTTCAACTTTCTCTCCCTTTGATAGCCTACTATTGCAGAGTAATTGCGTGTTGATGTTTCGGCCCACGTGAAATAGCTTTCCCCTTCGTCGGCGGTTCCCTTTTGTTTGGTAAACTGATTCGTTGAACTGATTCCAAACCGAAATGCAGGTGAGAATTTTCTCTCACCCTCTTTATGGATTATAAATAATACTTTGTCGGGCAGTCCATTCGAAAAGAATCCCATCATATCAACATCAAGTTCAAAATTGATATTTTTTTCTCCTTGGTTTGCTGTGCATTAGAAGGGCTTTTGGAAAAAATAAGACATGTAAAAATAAATAGGGTTATGTACATTTTGGTCATGATGTTTAGTGTTACGTTTATGAAATAATTTTTATTGTTTAAAAAGCTAACTGTCGATTGACTTGGGCGAATGAAG
>CAYOJD010000114.1:0-9277 GCA_964404205.1 uncultured Prolixibacteraceae bacterium | reverse complement strand
CTTCGAATACCGTATATCTCCCGCACGAACTACCCCGTATGGAAGCTTCGATACAACGCGATGGATTTCATTTTCTGGTGCAATGTATTATCTTTCAAGATAAGAGCTTTGAGATATTAATAACGGACAATACGCAGTTGGTTAAGCGAAGCACAATGAAGCAGCAAATCACATCGAATATTGCCCATGAATTAAAAACGCCTATTGCTTCAGTAAAAGGTTATCTCGAAACGGTATTAAACAACCCGGATTTGGATAAAAGAAAACAGCATTATTTTGTTGAAAAAGCTTATAACCAGTCTGAAAGACTGACCCAGCTGGTAAATGATATCGCATTACTGAATAAAATTGAAGAATCATCTGAATTATACGCCCGCGAGAAAATTGGAGTGAAAAAATTAGTCGATGAAGTTGTTGAGAGTTTCAGCGATGCAATCAGAAATAAAAATATTCAGGTTGAAGTTTCAGTTAATCAGAGTATTACTGTGAATGCTAACTATTCGCTTATCTTCTCTGTTTTCCGCAATTTGATGGAAAATTCGCTCAACTATGGTGGCGATGGAATTGCAATCAATATTTCGAATTATCACGAAGATTCTACATTTCAATATTTTTCGTTTAGCGACAGTGGCCCGGGAGTTGAAGAGGAGCATCTGAACCGGATTTTTGAACGTTTCTATCGGGTCGATTCAGGCCGATCGCGTAAACAGGGTGGTACGGGTTTAGGATTAGCTATTGTCAAAAATGCTGTTGTGAGTTTCAAAGGCGAAATCTCTGCACGTAAGCGTAAGGGGGGTGGGCTTGAGTTTTTGTTTTCATTGCCAAAGTAAATTCTGCTTCGAAATATCGCTTTTTGCGTTATTTTTGAGGCCGAAACATTTTGTAGGGAACAAATGATAAAAGAGAGAGCCAACGAGCTGAACAGACAATTTGAAAATGCCTCACCTGAAGAGTTGTTGAGGTGGTTTATCAGGGAATATAAAGAGAGTATAGCTCTTTCGAGCAGTTTAAGTATTGAGGACCAGGTGTTAACGCACATTGTTTGCAGTATCGAAAAAGGAACAAAGATTTTTACACTCGATACCGGCCGTCTTTTTGCAGAAACTTACGACTTGATTCATCGTACCAATCAGCGTTACGCAATTAAGATGCAGGTTTTCTTCCCCGACCATCAAAAAATCGAAGCGATGGTAAACTCCAAAGGGATAAATCTTTTCTACGAAAGTGTAGAAAACCGCAAGCTTTGCTGCAATCTACGTAAAATTGAACCTTTAAAGCGAGCATTTGATGGCCTTAAGGTATGGATCTGCGGGTTAAGACGCGAACAGTCGGTTACCCGAAATACGATGCAAAAAGTTGAGTGGGACGAGGCGAATGGACTCATTAAATTGAACCCGCTTATCGACTGGAGTGAAACAGATGTCTGGAATTTTATTCAGTCCAACAAGATACCATATAACCCTCTGCACGACAAAGGTTTTCCAAGTATTGGCTGCCTGCCATGCACACGGGCTATTATCCCCGGCGAAGATATTCGTGCAGGACGCTGGTGGTGGGAGAATCCCGAAACCAAGGAGTGCGGGTTACACAAACGTTAAAAAAAGCCAGTTAATACTGGCTTTTTTATTGATGTTTTGGTTGTTATCTGATTCTGTCGATTGACCTAACCAGCAATTCGTCGCGGGCAATCGATCTGATGGCCAGATAGACCAAAATTGCACTGATAAGTGGAAAAGCAGTAACTAACGACAGCGAATACGTTCCTCCGATGATCGAAGCGCTTTTCCAGGTATAATAAAAAATTATCCCCGACAAACCGACCAGAATAAAGATGGAAAGGGTCGACAAACGCATTTGCCTAACCCGGTTCTTAAACTGGAATATGATGATTAGCAACAACCCCAATGTAAATCCTGACAGGAGATTAATGGGTAAACTGCCATAAATTTTCTCTGCATTTGGAACACCTTGATTGTAAATGCCTTTCGCATCGAAAGCATATATAGTTCCATCACTTCCGGCAATCTCGGCAAACGGGAAGAAGAACAACATAGCAACAAGCACTGCTGCAATGAGTAAGTAGAGTGTTTGAATTCGTTGAATCATTTCTGTTCTGTTTAATCTAATGCAAAAATAGAATTTCCACCATTTTTTCGGCTACTTATCAGTAAAAATACACCAAGGCGATTATCGCTACAACTTTGAGAAATAGTTATTTTTCGATACTTTTGATTGGTTTAACATTTAAAATCAATAAAATGAGAGTTATTGAACCATCAGAATTAATCATAAATCCCGACGGATCGGTTTTCCATCTTCATATTAAACCCGGGCAATTGGCCCCCAATGTAATTTTAGTAGGCGATCCGGGAAGGGTGGAAATGATTGCATCTCTATTCGATACAATTGAGTCGGAAGCAAGTAATCGAGAATTTATTTCGGCAACCGGAAGTTTTAATGAAAAGAAAATCACTGTTTTATCTACCGGAATTGGGACTGATAATATCGATATCGTGATGAACGAACTGGATGCGCTGGTCAATATTGATTTTGAAACAAGGACCATAAAAAAAGAGCATACGAGTTTGAATATCATTCGGATAGGAACTTCAGGCGCCCTGCAGGCCAATATACGGGTCGATTCATTTCTGGCATCAGCCAAGGCTATAGGGTTCGATGGGTTGCTTAATTTTTATGGCGGCCGAAATGATATTAGCGACCTCGCCTTCGAAGAAGCTTTTAAACAATATGTTGGATGGAATCATTTATTGGCCTCGCCCTATGTGGTAAGCTGCGACAACGTGCTGCTTGGCCGGATAGTTGACGATAATTTTATTGAAGGTGTAACAATATCTGCACCCGGATTTTATGCCCCGCAAGGGCGTGAATTGCGTCTCAAAACTGTAGATTCGTTACTGAATGATAAAATTGAAGGTTTTGGTTACAACGGGTATAAAATAACCAATTACGAGATGGAATGTTCAGCCATTTATGGTTTAAGCAAATTGCTTGGACACCATGCACTTACCGTTTGCATTATTATAGCCAATCGTGTCAATAAAACTGCCACGAAAGACTACAAACCGGTAATGAAACAGTTAATCAGTACTATTTTGGAAAAAATTTGATTCGATGAGCCTGAAGGAAAAAAATATACAGGCTTTAATCTCGTTGCTCGATGACAGTGATGAGGAAGTATTCAAAACCGTTAGTAGGCAACTGATGGAGGTAGGTTACGATGGTTTGTCATTTCTCGAGAAGGCACAGAAAAATGCCGATTCACTGGTTTTGCACGATAGGCTTGGCTCAATAATTTTGTATATCGAGCAAAATTCAATTGCCGAAAGATTTGAAAAGTGGCTGATGAGCGATAACCGGAACCTGCTCGATGGCTGGATTCTGTTGAGTTCGTTACAGTTTCCCAATATTTCTAAAGATGCAGTATACAAACTTTTTCATCAGTTGGTCAACGAAGTATGGATTGAATTGAACGAATCGCTTACTTCGCTTGAAAAAACTTCGGTAATCAATCATATCCTTTTTGACCGTTACCGATTTGAAATATCAAAATCATTGTTAGGGATTGATGAACTAAAAAGTAATTGCATTCGCATGTTGCTTGCCTCGCGACAGGGTAACGGGCTTTCGCTTCTATTGCTTTATTATCTTGTTGGCAAGAATTTGAATTTGCCAATCCACGTGATATCCTTTCGCAACAATCTGTTATTGGCCTATTACGACCCTGAAGTGGCTTCTGAAGCTTTTGGCAAAGATGCCGACCCCTATTTGTTTTATATTAATCCGGAACACAAAGGGGCAATAATTGGATATAAGGAGCTTGAATACAGTTTTAAGAAGGAGATGAAGCAAAATTTTAAAGATATGTGTTCTACCGAAACGGAATTGGATTTGGTGAAAAGATTAGCGATAAACTTTAAAGAGATCTACATTTCAATTGGTCATTTCTCTCAATTTAATGCTGCAGAGAAGATTATCTTATTGCTCCAAACATACAAGTAAGATTCAGCAAACTGAATCTAATGAACCGTATTAAAAATGATTTTATGATGTTTCTTGATGATATTGAGGGCAAAACGGCTGTTGTTACAGGTGCTTCCCAGGGGATTGGAAAGGCTGTTGTACTTGCTCTTTTACAGCAAAAGGCAACCGTTTTTGGTTTGGACCGGAATGAAGCAACCATCGAAAATTCAAATTACCAACACATTCAATGTAACCTTAGTATGGCCGGGGAGATCGAAACTTCCTTTTCCCGTATTGCACAGCAAGCGAGCCGTATTGATTACTTGGTTAATGTCGCCGGAATTGACCCGGTAATCCCAATTGAAATGGGAGATCACAATAGTTGGAACGATATTGTCAATCTCAATCTGCGAGGCTATTATCTTTGCATCCGTTCGGGGCTACAGTTGCTCCGGCAGGGGAGTGGCCGGAGTATTGTTAATATTTCGTCGATCAATTATCGGTTAGGTGTTCCCGGAAGAAGCATCTATTCGGCAACAAAAGCCGGAATTATTGGGTTGACAACAGGTCTTGCGCGAGAATTAGGTAAAGAGGATATTCGAATAAACTGCATTTCTCCAGGCTGGATTTTTACGGAAAGGCAGAAAAGCGAATATTTTGAAACCGCCAATAAAGAAAGAGATGAAAAATATTTTTCGACCCTTTTTTCTAACCAGTCGCTGAGAATAACCATACAACCTGAAGATATTGCCAATCATGTTCTGTTTCTTCTTTCCAAATCGAGCAGGGCTACAACCGGGCACAATATGGTTGTCGACGGAGGTTGGCTTCTTGAGTAGCAGACTTTTTCAAATGAAAATTTAAAACCCCGAAAGTTTTTACTTCCGGGGTTCTTATTTTGATGTGAATGTCAATGTTTACTTACGGTTTTTTTGCTGCTTGGCCATCTCTTCCAGACGTTCCTGAAACTTAGATTTCTTTACCGGCATTTTTTGCTTGGCTTTCAACTTTTCGTGAATTGCTTTCTCGTCGATAGATATTTTGAAAATATACATCTGCACAAACGACAGAATCAACGAAAGGAAATAATACAAGCTCAAGCCGGCTGCATAACTGTTGAAAATAAACAGGAACATTACCGGCATCATATACATCACTGTTTTCATTCCCGGCATTTGCTGTGAGCCGGCAGTATTCATCTCGTTGTTGTATTTGACATAGAGGATGTTGGCTACAGTCATCAACAAACAGAACAGACTGACGTGGTTGCCATAAAAAGGTATGGTAAATGGCAGCGTGAAAATGGAGTCGTAAGTCGATAAGTCGCTGGCCCACAGAAAACTTTCCTGTCTTAGTTCGATAGAGATAGGGAAGAAGTAGAACATCGAAATCAAAATTGGCATCTGGAACAGCAATGGCAAACATCCGCCAAGCGGATTTACACCGGCTTTGCGATAAAGACCCATTACAGCCTGCTGGGCTTCCATCTTTTTGTCCTCCGGATATTTTTTCTGAATCTCGTCAATCTCAGGCTTCAGCAACTTCATCTTTGCCTGCGAGATATACGATTTGTAGGTGAAGGGGACGATAATAATCTTAATATAGATGGTAAGCAACAGGATAATCAATCCAAAGTTACCGATGTAACGACGCAGAAAATCGAAGGCCGGAATGACAATATATTTGTTTACCCAACCGATAATTGTCCATCCCAAAGCCAGCTCTTCGTCAAAATCCAGATGATACTGTCTAAGCGTATTGTATTGGTTTGGACCAAAATAGAACCTGGCCGGGAACGATGAAGTTGTCTGCGCATCGACAGGAATGGTAACATCGGCCGTTACATTGGCTACATATTTGGGATCGTTTTCACGATTTTGTGTCGATACTTGTCCATTCAGGAATGAGCTTTCAGCAATAAAGATAGAGGAAAAGAATTGCTGTTTAAAGCTGATCCATTTCACACGGGTGCTGAGTGTTTTAGATTCCGATTTCTCAGGGTTTATATTATCAACTTCGTCTTCGTTGAATTTGTAATATATTGTTGTATAGCGGTTTTCTCCAAACTTTGACATCTTCTCCTGACGCGGCATTTCAATAGCCCACGCAAAATTGACATAATCGGTATTGCTGCCGGCCACTTTCTTCAGGTTGTTGGTTTGAATTTCAAAACCCACCATATACGAATTGTGCTTCAAGGTGTAGACATATTCAATTGAAACATCGTCGCCTGCATCTAATTTCATGGCCAGCGATTTGGTCTCACCCTGATGATTTTCGTTGTAGTTTTCGCGTCCTTCCTTTCCGGTAGGAATTTCAGGGCCGATTATACTAATATTTTCATTCACCGATGGTTGGAAATAGAAATTATCGGTTTTGATGCTTTTGTTTTGCGAAAAGAAGTTGAGACCAAATTGGTTGGAATCGCCCTCAAAAAGGACAAGCGGTTCACCGTTATAGCGTTTGTAGCCTTTGAGTTCTACAGCGTAAATCTTCCCACCTTTCGTCGATAGAGTAACCTTCATCAGGTTATTTTCGATGGTTACAAATTTTTCTTCACCTTGAGCGGCTACCCCAAAAGCACCATACATGCTTCGAAGTTGATTTTCAACGCTTCCGATTGTAGTATCTGTTGGGAGAACAATATTTTCTTTCGTCTCAACAGCCAGCTTAGCGGCTTCGGCAGCGCGGTCTGCTTCGACCCTTGCTATCGAATCGCGACGTTGTTTCATCGCGTCAATCTCTTTTTGAGATGGCTTGTTGAAATAACTGAAGGTAATCAAAATCAAAAATATCAGGACTAAGCCTGTAATCGTATTTCTATCCATATTCTTTGTTCGGCGAAAATTATAATGAATGTTTTAGTGATGCTTTTACAAATGCTACAAAAAGCGGATGTGGCCGCATGACCGTACTACTGTATTCGGGGTGGAACTGTACGCCCACAAACCATGGGTGGTCTGGAATTTCAACTATCTCAACCAGATTGGTATCGGGATTTGTGCCAACTGGTATCAAGCCAGCTTTTTCAAAATCTTTCAAATAGCTGTCATTGAATTCGTACCGGTGACGGTGACGTTCAGAGATTTTGCTTTTACCGTAAGCTTCGTAAGCATTCGAATCCTTTTTCAGGTGACAGGCATAAGCGCCTAAACGCATGGTACCACCCTTATCGGTAATCTCTTTCTGTTCTTCCATCAAGTCAATAACTGGGTGTTTGGTCGATGGGTTCATCTCTGTCGAATCGGCTCCGCAGAGGTTTAATATATTACGGGCAAATTCAATTACAGCAATTTGCATACCTAAACAGATGCCGAAGAATGGAATCTTATTTTCGCGTGCGTATTTTGCCGCTACAATTTTTCCTTCAATTCCCCGTAAACCGAAGCCGGGTGCAATCAATATTCCGGAACAACCTTTTAATTTTTTTTCAACATTCTCGCTGTTGATTCTTTCAGAATGGAGCCATTCAATTTTTACACGACATTCATTCGACGCCCCGGCATGAATAAGAGCCTCGGAAATTGATTTATACGCGTCGTGCAGCTCGACATATTTACCAACAAGGGCAACCTTTATTTCCCGTTTGGGATTTTTATAGCGATAGAGGAATTCGTTCCATTCTTTTAATTCCGGAGCTTCGTTCAACGGCAATCCAAGTTTCTTTAACACAATCTCATCGAGTTTTTCCTCTTTCATCTTAATCGGAACTTCATAGATGGTTGGAACGTCGATCGATTGTATTACTGCATCCTTATTCACGTTACAAAATAGGGCTACTTTACCGCGCAATTCAGGTGTAAGTTCATGTTCGGTGCGCAGTACCAGCACATCGGGTTGAACTCCATTTTCGAGCAGCGCTTTTACCGAGTGCTGAGTGGGCTTGGTTTTCAACTCACCCGAAGCTGAAAGATAAGGCACAAGCGTAAGATGGATGAAAAGCGCGTCGGGGCCAAGTTCCCATTTAAGCTGGCGGACTGACTCGATGTAGGGTAGCGATTCGATATCGCCAACTGTCCCTCCGATTTCGGAAATTACAACGTCGAATTTCTTCTTTGAGCCAAGGTATTTGATGTACCTTTTGATCTCGTCGGTTACATGTGGGATAATCTGTACCGTTTTCCCCAGATAATCGCCACGGCGCTCTTTGTTGATAACTGATTGGTATATGCGTCCGGTCGTTACATTATTGGCCTGCGATGTGGGTGAGTTCAAAAAACGTTCGTAATGCCCAAGATCGAGGTCGGTCTCCGCCCCATCTTCAGTTACATAGCATTCACCATGTTCGTAAGGGTTCAGTGTTCCGGGGTCGACATTGAGATAAGGATCGAGTTTCTGAATGGTAACATTATAACCTCTTGCCTGCAAGAGCTTTGCAAGCGAAGATGCAATGATTCCTTTTCCTAGCGAGGAGGCTACGCCTCCGGTTACAAAAATATACTTCGTTGTGCCCACTGTTCAATTTTTAAGTGCGTTTTCCGAGTATGCAAAATAACTAATAAAAATTGGTTCCTGTAAAAAGATGGCCGAATTTGACATCAATTTTACATGATCAATATGGCAATGAGTAACGTAAAAGCTAATTGACATGAGTTACGTTTGCCGCCGTTATAAAATCAAAAACCCGTTCCTTTTGAAAGGGAGCGGGTTTTGACGATATTTACCTTTTTAGTTTATTTCGTCCTGATTGTCAATAACCTTTATCTTCGATTTCAGATATTCAATCTGCGATCTCAATCTGTCGATTTGAGCATTGACATTTTGTACCAACGATTGAGCACCTTCCGAACTGCCCAGAAAGCCTACATTGTTGGCCAATGTGTTGATATCAGTTTCTATTTGTTTAATTTTCTGTGCATAACGGTCGCGTTCGGCGTTGATTTTTGACCAGCCTCTCGGCATGGATGCCCAATGCTCAACTTTCGACTTGAATTTCATCAGCCCCAAATCCTGCTCATTGATTTTTAGCTTTTCAAACTGTTTATCAATCGCTTCGTGATATTTATTCTGCAATTCTTCTTTCTTCCGGAATGGTACAAATCCAATTTCGGCCCATCGCTCCTGAAATTTTTTCAATGCCAGAAGATCCAATGAGGCATCTTCGCTCGGAACAAAAGCCTCAATTTCAGCTACAAGCGCTTTCTTAACCTTGTAGTTCTCGTCCTGATTCCCGGTGACGCCTGAGAAATGGTTCGTTTTTCGATTGAAGAATTCGTCACAAGCCGTACGGAAACGTTTCCAGATAATTTCTGACTGCTTACGAGGTACGGGGCCAATCTCTTTCCATTTTTTCTGT
>CAYOJD010000113.1:0-9278 GCA_964404205.1 uncultured Prolixibacteraceae bacterium | reverse complement strand
GGCAATTGCCGGCGGAATCCCTTTGATATATTCCACTTCGGGCTTGTCCATACGACCCAGAAACTGGCGTGCATACGACGAAAGGCTCTCGACATAACGCCGCTGCCCCTCGGCATACAACGTATCGAAGGCCAGTGATGACTTTCCTGAACCCGACAATCCAGTGATAACAACAAACTGATTTCGCGGGATTTTGAGGTCGACATTCTTCAGGTTGTGCACCTTTGCACCTTTAATCTCAATATATTGATTTTGCTTTACTTCGCTCATTTTCAAAAAATAACTAAACCAAATTATACCATTGCAAACTTACAACAGTTTCGCCGAATAAGGTATTTGAATAGAAAATTCCTTGCCGACCGCCGTCGAAAAGGAGGATTAAATTTGGAAAATATAAATTAAAATAATATCATTGTGATATCATTTTAAAAACACAAGACCATGGAAAGAACTTACGAACCTTACTCAGGCTATTCGGCCTTAGCCATTTTGGCAGCCGATATTGCCGCTTTGATTTACGGTGCCGTTACTGCCGATCCTTTTTTAATCGTTCCAACGGCATTACTTATCGTGTTTATAGCCAGAGGTTTTATCATTGTCAATCCCAACGACAGTTATGTACTAAACCTTTTCGGAGCCTATTCAGGCACACTAAAGCAGAGTGGTTTTGGATGGGTCAACCCATTTTTCAAAAGGAAACTGATTTTGCTTTGCGCCCGCAACATCAACAGCGAACCCATTAAAGTCAACGACAAAATTGGGAATCCGGTGATGATTGGAATCGTTTTGGTATGGAAGGTAAAAGATACCTACAAGGCAGCTTTCGAGGTTGACGACTTTAAACACTTTGTTGAAATACAGAGCGATGCAGCTATCCGCAAACTGGCAGGCAGCTATCCGTACGACAATTTTGAGAGCGAAGATGCCACTATAACATTGCGCGGAGGCGGCGAAGAGGTGAATCAGCAGCTCGAAGACGAACTGGCCGAGCGCCTCTCAATAGCGGGAGTCGAAGTGATGGAGGCCCGTATCAACTATCTGGCATATGCTTCTGAAATTGCAGGAGCAATGTTACGTCGCCAGCAAGCTACGGCCATTGTTTCGGCAAGACAGAAGGTGGTAGAAGGAGCCGTAGGAATGGTTAAATTGGCGCTCGATGAATTAAAAGACAGAGAAATAATTGAACTGGACGATGAAAAGAAAGCCACCATGGTAAGCAACCTGCTGGTGGTTCTCTGTGCCGACGAATCAGCCCGTCCGGTAATTAATGCAGGTTCTATTTATTAAGCATGGCAAAAAAGAATTTTGTACTTCGCATTGATCCTGAAATATACAATGCTTTGGAACGATGGGCGTCGGATGAATTCCGAAGCATTAACGGACAAGTGGAGTACATTCTGTTTCAATCATTAAAAAATGCCGGCCGTCTTCCGGCCAATAAACCTCAAAATAAGGACCCCAAAAGCAATGGAGAAGAGTAGATATATTTGTCCGAAATGCGGATACAAGAGTTACAAAATGGGTGAAGCCCGTATGGCCGGAAGTTTCTGGGCCAAGATATTTGATATCCAGAACCGGAAGTTCACTACAGTCACTTGCGAAAAATGCAGCTATACCGAATTTTACCAGACACCAGCCAATAAAATGGGCAACGTATTTGATTTTTTTACCAGTTAAACAACCAATTGGTTGTCACTGATGATTTCATAATTATTTGACATTCCAATCGATCGGTTTACTTGAAAACCGGTCGATTTTTTTATAATTTTGTGCCGATTTTGAACCAAAAAATTTAAATTATAAAATAAAAACACCATGACAAAGAGCGCTTTGCAGATTGAAAGAGCCAGGTATTCACCGAAACTTCCCAAAGCCCTTCAGGGAGCGGTAAAAGTAGTTACCGGGAAAAACACTGAATCGGTTGCCGATCAGGCTGATATTCTCAAGTTATTCCCAAACACCTACGGGATGCCATTAATCACCTTTGAAGAGGGTGGTGCGACTGCGCAATTCCCGGCCGTCAATGTTGGTGTAATCCTTTCAGGCGGTCAGGCACCTGGTGGCCATAATGTTATTTCAGGCATTTTCGACGGACTGAAAAAACTGAACCCAGCCAATAAACTGTATGGTTTTCTTGGCGGTCCGGGTGGATTGGTTGACCATAAATATCTCGAACTGACCGCCGCCATTATTGACGAATACCGAAACACCGGTGGTTTCGATATTATTGGTTCGGGTCGAACCAAACTCGAAGAGACGGCTCAATTTGATTTGGGAGTAGAAATCTGCAATAAGCTTGGCATCAAAGCACTTATTGTTATTGGCGGCGACGATTCAAATACAAACGCCTGCGTATTGGCCGAATACTATTTACAGAAAAATACAGGGATTCAGGTTATCGGTTGCCCAAAGACCATTGATGGTGACCTGAAAAACGAAATGATTGAAACCTCTTTTGGTTTCGATACAGCATGCAAGGTTTACTCAGAACTGATTGGCAACATCATGCGTGATGCCAATTCAGCCAAAAAATACTGGCACTTTATCAAATTAATGGGTCGTTCAGCTTCACACATCGGTTTGGAATGCGCCCTGCAAACACAACCGAACATTTGTCTGATATCGGAAGAAGTTGCAGGCAACGAGCAAACCCTCGGACAAATTGTTAATGACATTGCTGACATTATTGCCAAACGTGCCGAAAACAAGGAGAACTTTGGTGTAGCATTGATTCCCGAAGGGTTGATTGAATTTATACCCGAGATGAAAATCTTGATTTCGGAATTGAACGACCTGTTGGCCGAAGGACATGCCACTGCCGACCAGTTCAAAGCCATTGCCGACGATAAAGCCAAAAGCGACTTTGTGATTGCCAACCTCACCAAAGAGTCGGCCAAAGTATTTGCTTCGCTTCCGGCCGGTATTGCCAAACAGCTTACCCTCGACCGCGACCCACATGGTAACGTTCAGGTTTCCAAAATTGAAACAGAAAAGTTGTTGATTGACATGGTCGAAATTCGTTTGTCAGAAATGAAAAAGACAGGTCAGTACAAAGGCAAATTTTCTGCCCAGAACCACTTCTTCGGATACGAAGGTCGTTGTGCTGCCCCTTCGAATTTTGATGCAGACTACTGCTATTCATTGGGATATACCGCATCGGTATTGATTGCCAACGGGAAATCGGGTTACATGTCTTCCGTAAGAAATACCACGGCACCCGCCAATGAATGGATTGCAGGTGGAGTTCCTATTACGATGATGATGAACATGGAACGTCGCCATGGGCACATGAAGCCGGTTATCCAAAAAGCGCTGGTAAAACTCGATGGTGCACCTTTCAAGGCATATGCTGCCAAGCGTGATGAGTGGGCCGTTAAAACCTCATATGTTTATCCCGGGCCGATTCAATACTGGGGACCAGGCATTGTTTGCGATGCAACCACCAAAACCCTTCAATTAGAGAAGGCATAACCACATTTAAGATAAAATAAAAAGGCTGAACGGGGTTCAGCCTTTTTATTTTTCATTCAGCAGATTCGCTGTATGACAAGCCACAACGGCAGCCGTTTCAGTCCTCAAACGTGAATTGCCTAAAGAGACGGGCTGGTAACCATTTTTTAACGCCAATTCTATTTCATCGGCAGAAAAATCGCCTTCAGGGCCAATCAAGATAATAACATCACGACCAGGCTGAATCAAATTTTGCAATAAGACCTTCTCCCCATCAGCACAGTGAGCAATAAATTTATCGCCATCAAAAGGTTGCTCAACAACATTTCTGAACGCAACAAGTTCAGTTAATTCAGGTAAAAATGCTTTTACCGATTGTTTCATAGCCGACACAATCACTTTCTGCAAACGCTCAGGCTTAATATCTTTGCGTTCAGAACGCTGACAGAGTAAAGGACTTACAACATCAACGCCAATCTCGGTTGCCTTCTCCAAAAACCATTCAAAACGATCAATATTCTTTGTAGGTGCTACAGCCATTACCAACTTAAAATCCCTCTTCCCGAAGCCCTCAACTTTACTGATTATTGTTAATTCACAAGTCTTGGGCGATGCAGAAGAAATCATAGCCCGACAGTAATTTCCCTGACCATCGACAATCGCAACCGTGTCTCCCGCTTTCATCCGCAAGACTTTCACACAATGCTGCGATTCCTCTTTATCAAGCAATACAATATCCGACTGTAAATCTGAGATATAAAAAAGATGCATTAGCTTAAATTATTTAGAAATATCAAAAATAATATTTTAGTGAAGAAGCGGTTAAATTTACTAAAAGCCTATTAGTAAATAATAATATGTGTTAACAAAACTGTTTCGATACAAACAACGTAAGAAGGAACGATACATTATCATGAACAAAATGGCATGTTTATTGTTTCTTCATGAAAAAGCATTATAATTCAATAATTGTACAATCTTTTTAAATGTCAAATCTAAAGCGTCGAGATTTCACAATAATTCCCGACCTTATTTTTGTTAAAAAAAACTAATTTTGTTCAATAAAAAATTGGATTGATAATTAAAAAGTTGTTAATTTGCGAAAAGAAAACTATTGAATAAAAGTTCATATATTGATTACTAAAAATTACGTTATGAAAAAACTTAGCTTAATCGTAGTAGCGTTATTGGTTTGCTACTCTTTTGCGTTCTCTCAGGATAAAGAGAACCGCGAGCCATACAAAAAATGGGAGATTGGAATAAATGCAGGTGTTTCCAGCTACACTGGCGGATACAACATGTATAAGGAATCACGTTTCAACCATTTCAATCACTGGGATAACAACATGAACTTCGGTTTAGGTCTATCGGTGAAGAAGAACTTCTCTCATGTGTTTGCGCTCGAAGCAGCCTGGACAAATACCAATTTGTCAGGTTCATGGAATTGGGACAATAGCAATACCCCCGATTACAAAACAGGCATCAATGAAATTGACCTGAACACTGTTTGGAACATCAACAACCTTTTCTCTAAAAACAAATTTGACAGAAAAGTTTACTGGTATGCCAAATTAGGTCTTGGCGGAACCAACGTTAACCTGAAAGAAAGCGTTGATACCGACAACAAACCTTGGAAATTCCTTACTGTTCCCGTTGGAACCGGTATTGCTTTCCGCTTAAGCGAAAGCTTGAAACTTGATGTTGGTACACAGTGGAGCTGGGTTAACACTGACAAATTGGATGGTCGCTATACTCGTGGTATCACCAACAGTGAACCATATCCTGCAAAAATTGGCAATGTAGAAGAAACATATCTGTATACCCACGTTGGTTTAGCTTATACCTTCCCAAAGAAGAAAGCAAAACCGGCTCCAGTTGTAGAAGAACCAAAACCGGAACCAAAACCGGAACCAAAACCGGAACCAAAACCGGTACCTCCGCCGCCACCGGCTCCAAAACCTTCTGTAATTGGCAATGTATACAAAGTATACTTTGGGTTTGACAAATGGGATCTGAACTCACAATCAATTGCTGAACTCGATCGTCTGGCTAAAGACATGCTCGAAAATTCAACTGTTGACGTACAGGTTAAGTCTCACACCGACAGCAGAGGTCCTGCAAGCTACAACATGAAGTTGTCTGAAAAACGTGGTAAATCGGTTATCGATTACCTGACAAGCAAAGGCATCAACTTGTCGCGCATTCAGGCTCAGGCATTCGGCGAAACCCAACCAGTTAATAAATGTGTTGACGGTGTAGCTTGTACAAATGCAGAACACGCACAGAACCGTAGAACTGAAACCATTATCATCGAATAATACTGGTTCTCCAAATCATAAAAAAACCGCTTTCGGATTTCGAAAGCGGTTTTTTGTTTTAAGCTTTTAACCTTTCAGAATACAAATATTGAATAAGTATCATAATATTATGATGCAGATTTATTACCTTTCGAATATGATTGGGATAAGATGATATATGTGATAACAGGCGGCCCTGGATTTGGAAAAAGTACATTGATAGAACTTCTTTCGGAGAAAGGATTTTGGGTAGGCAAAGAAGCTGCACGTGAAATTATCGGTCAACAAAAATTATTGGGTGGAGATGCACTGCCATGGAAAAATATACAAAGATTTGAAGCAATAGTAGCGGCTTCAAGAGTTGATTTATTCAAAAACACGCCATTAGATAGAGTTGCATTTGCCGACAGAGGCTTACACGACCAAATTGCCTATTCGTGGTACAAAGGGAAAAACGAATCAGCCTTATTAGCTGAATTAACCACCCAATACCGTTATGCCCCTGAAGTTTTTGTCACAGCGCCATGGAAAGAAATCTATCGGCAGGATCCCATCAGACAGGAATCCTTCGAAGAGGCATGCGAGATCCATCGTTATATTCTTGAAACCTACCAACATTTCGGATACCAAATAATAGAACTCCCTTTTGTAAATCCCGAAAAAAGAGTTGAATTTATTATACAACATATTGAAAAACAAAACTCAATCAAACGATGAAGACAACGAACAGAAGAACGTTTTTACAGCAAGCAGCCATTGGTACAATTGGCCTGTCAGCCATTCCGGCAATCCTTTCAGCAGCTGAACCATCAAAAAAACCACAAAAAGGGGGCAAACTGAATAAAAATAGCGTTATCCTCTTCCAAGGTGACTCAATTACTGATGCTGGTCGCGATAAAACAGCCTTAACTGCCAATGAGCAACGAATGTTGGGAAATGGCTATGCGCTCCTGACCGCCGCTGAATTACTCTACCAGCATGCCGCACTCGACCTTCAAATATTTAATAAAGGTATCAGTGGCAATAAAGTATATCAACTGGCCGAGCGTTGGCAAACTGACTGTCTCGATATTAAGCCTAACCTATTGAGTATCCTGATTGGAGTCAACGATTTCTGGCACAAACTGAACGGAAAATACGACGGAACAGTCGAGATCTACGAGAATGATTACAGGGCGCTTCTAAAAAAGACCAAAGAAGCACTTCCCGATCTCCAATTGGTCATTGGCGAACCTTTTGCCGTAACTGGCTGCAAGGCTGTTGACGAAAAATGGTTTCCCGAATTTGACGGATACCGAGCTTCTGCCCGAAAACTGGCCAACGAATTTGAGGCCATCTTTATTCCTTACCACTCCATTTTTGCCGAAGCGACCAAAACAGCACCCGGCGTTTTCTGGACAGGCGACGGTGTCCATCCATCAGTAGCCGGAGCCAAATTAATGTCGGCAGCATGGCTTAATGCCGTCAATGGGAAGTAGAACCGACGGTAATTTATCCCTCGAGTGGCAAAAACAACAATTTCTTAATATTAAGAATAAAATCGCAACGATCCGACGATTTTTAGTCAGTTTTTGTGATATTTGTCATTAAAATACCTCTTCAAAATATCTTTCATATGTACAAGATTCAAACGCTAAACAAGATTGACCAGGAAGGTCTTCAGGTGTTTCCATTGTCCAGCTACGAAATAGCCAGTGAAATTCCCCATCCTGATGCCATTGTGGTCCGCAGTTTTAACATGCATGAGATGGAAATGCCATCGTCGCTGAAAGCGATTGCGCGTGCCGGAGCCGGCGTAAACAATATCCCGATCGATAAATGTACCGAAAAAGGGATTGTTGTATTTAATACTCCAGGAGCCAATGCCAATGCTGTAAAAGAACTGGTACTGGCCGGTCTGTTGCTTTCGTCGCGCAATATTGCGGGCGGTATTGACTGGGCAAAAACCCTTGTTGGTGAAGGGGATAAAGTGCCTGCCCTGGTCGAAAAAGGGAAAGCCAATTTCGGGGGAAACGAGATTAAAGGCAAAACCCTTGCCATCATTGGGTTGGGGGCTATTGGCGTTTTGGTTGCCAATGCTGCGCAAAGCCTTGGCATGAAAGTTTTTGGTTACGACCCGTATATCTCAGTCGATCACGCCTGGAAACTGGATCAAAGTATTGCCCGTGCCGAAGGGATCGACTCACTGCTGGCGCAAGCCGATTTCATTACATTGCAGGTTCCGTTGATGGATGCTACACGTGGATTTATCAACAAAGAAAAAATCAATATGATGAAAAACGGCGTAAAGATTCTCAATTTCGCCAGAGGCGAACTGGTTGTCAATGCCGATATCATTGCTGCGCTCGAAACAGGAAAAGTAGCCACTTATGTGACCGACTTCCCGGATGAAGAATTACTGAAAGCTAAAAACGTAATAGCCATTCCGCATCTTGGAGCTTCGACCAACGAATCGGAAGTAAACTGTGCCATCATGGCCGCCGAACAGACCCGCCATTTTCTGGAAAACGGCAATATCCGCAACTCGGTCAATTTTCCAGAGGCTGAAATGGAACGCAACAGCAGCGCCCGCATTATCATTGCCAACCGCAATGTCCCCAATATGGTGAGCCAGATTTCAACCACTTTGGCGCAAGGCGACATCAACATAGCCAACATGCTGAACCGCAACAAAAAAGATATTGCCTACAATATTATCGATACCGATCATAAGGAAATTGAAGAGACCCTAATCGACAAATTAAAATCGATTGAAGGGGTGTTTATGGTTAGGGTTTTACCCGGAAAATAGATAAAAAGTTAATATCTTCACCCACTGAAAATAATCGTTCGACAACCTAAACTGCCGGACGATTATTGTAATAAGCAAAATGGTTTTAGGAACCAAACAAAAATTAATATCGATGAGCAATACAGTAGTAAACAAAGCCGCCGACAATATCAGGATACTCTCGGCTGCAATGGTCGAAAAAGCCAATTCAGGCCATCCCGGAGGCGCAATGGGCGGTGCCGATTTCGTCAATATTCTCTATACTGAATTTCTGCAATACGACCCAATGGATATGGAGTGGCCTTTCCGTGACCGCTTCTTCCTCGATCCGGGGCACATGTCGCCGATGCTCTATTCCGTGCTGGCGCTTGCCGGAAACTATTCAATCGACGACCTGAAGAATTTCCGTCAATGGGGCTCAGTAACCCCAGGCCATCCCGAGGTGGATTTTGCCCGCGGTGTTGAAAATACCTCCGGACCGCTCGGTCAGGGACATACCATGGCTGTTGGGGCTGCCATTGCCGAACGGTTTTTGGTTGCTCGTTTTGGCGAGTGGATGGCCCACAAAACCTATGCATTTATCTCGGATGGCGGTGTTCAGGAAGAGATCTCCCAAGGGGCCGGACGTCTCGCCGGATATCTTGGATTGCACAATCTGATTATGTTTTACGACTCAAACGATATCCAGCTTTCAACGGAAACCGGAGCCGTAACCGTTGAAGATACGGCCAAGAAATATGAAGCATGGGGCTGGAATGTGG
>CAYOJD010000112.1:0-9575 GCA_964404205.1 uncultured Prolixibacteraceae bacterium | reverse complement strand
TCACCGTCTAAACACCCCCGCGAAGTCCAGAATTACTTTATTGTCGTGATATGCTAAAGTTCGGAATTCCTTGTGAGCCACTAAGAATGCAACAATATCGGCTTTTTCATAGGCTTCCTGACAGTTGCTTAGCTTAAATGCTTTATGACTTTCAACGTTTGGTTCCACTACCATAAATTCGCTGTTATTTGCCGATTGCATTACTTTTTCGGCGATATATTTGGCAGGTGATTCGCGCAAATCGTCGATATCGGGTTTGAAGGCGAGTCCCATCAAAGCCACGCATGGTTCAGTCCCGTTTGTTATTTTGAACTGAAGTATGGCATTTTGAACCTTCTCTGCGCACCAGAAGGCTTTATAGTTATTAATTTTTCTGGCCTGGCCAATCAGGTTCGATTCGGCCGGAAAATCGGAAACCAAGAACCAAGGATCTACGGCGATACAATGGCCACCCACCCCGGCACCCGGTTGCAGGATATTGACGCGCGGATGTTTATTGGCCAGCGCTATCAGTTCCCATACATTAATCCCAATTTTATCGCAAATCAGCGATAGCTCATTGGCAAACGCAATCTGTACATCGCGGGAAGAATTTTCGGTGAGTTTGCACATCTCGGCCGTTTTGGCATTGGTGGAATGTAATTGGCCGATAACAAAATGGCGATAGAAATCGATTGCTTTTTCGGTCGACAGATGATTAATCCCGCCAATGACACGGTCGTTGTGTTTTAACTCGTAAATGACGTTGCCCGGCAGAACACGCTCGGGACAGTAGGCAATATAAATATGCCCTCTCAATTCGGGCCGATGTTCGAATATCAGTTCGGCCATCTTATCGGTAGTCCCTACCGGCGAGGTGGATTCGATGATATAAAGATCTCCTTTTTTCAGTAATGGGATAACGGCCAGCGTAGCTGCTTCAACAAATGAGATATCGGGTTCGTGATCCCCTTTAAAAGGGGTGGGGACTACAATCAGGTAAACATCCGATTCGATAGGCGAAGTAAAGGCTTTAAGCTTTCCGTTGCCCACCACATCGCGAACCAAATCACCCAGCCCTGGTTCCATGAAATGGATCTCACCCCGATTGATGGTATTGACGATTTGCGGATTGATATCGATGCCATTGACCTGAATGCCGGTTTGCGCGACTATAGTAGCCGTTGGAAGGCCGATATATCCTAATCCGATGAAACAGGCTGAAAGCGGTTTTTGTGCGGGCATTTAAAGATTGTTTTTTAATTTGATGGTCGGTGGTCAGTGAAACAGTGTTTACTATAATCGAATTATTGCGCTTGCGCTAAAGGCAAATGATTAGAACCGATAGCTGGTACTCAACTGCATCTGGAAATTAAAGGTGTTTTTACCGGGAACCCAGTAGCTGTTATCGCCCTTATCGGTTAAGGGCTGGTAATAGTGCTGATAGTTATAGGAATTGATAAACTGACATTTGGCCGAGAGCAGCAGGTTTTTATAGTTCCAGGTACCAAATGCGGCGATATTCAAATCGACCCAGTTGGCGCGGGGATCCTTGATGGCGTGGTTGTGCAAGTCGTTGTTCTGCACAACCCGGTTCAGTTCGATACCGATTGTTTTCAACTGTTTCACCCAGCTTACCGCGAGGGTTTGCATATTGCTGCCGGGGCCAATGCCTGCTCCCAAAAGTTGTCCATAGTTTGAATATCCATGAGATATGCCAGCATAGTGAAGATAAACAGAACCTGTTGGTCTTTCAGGATTTGTGGTTGTCTGTTCCAGTTTGGTCGCTTCCACCTGAAGCTGAATATATTCGTTGGTCCGCGTTAACGGTATCATTTTTTGTATCCCAAACATCCAGGCGTGGGTATGTTCAATCTGGAGAATCATATCACGGAGGTCGAAGGCATGATCTTCGCGGAAATATTCGACATAGAGTTCGGCATGGGCTTTGGCCCAGAGCCAGCGGGTAAAGATGGAGAGGCGCTGGTCGTTGGGTTTTTCGCTTTCGCCTTCACCGTAGTTGCTTTTTTTGGTTAATGAGGAGAAGATGGGGAAATAGTCGCGGAAGGAGTTGCCCAAATCTTCATGATAGACCATATGGGTGGTATTGATGCCCAGAAATAACCCGGGAACCCATTTCGGGTGGTAGCTCAGCACGTAACCGTTGATGTAGCGCCAGTCGTCGCGTTTAGAGATGTAAAGTTTTGTACCATCATTGGTGCGGGAGGTATCGGGTGGAAAGAACCCTGAGTTTTCGAGGCGGCCGCAGATGATCTGTCCTTCGAAATTGCCCAGAAATGTGCGAATGGGTTTCACCGTATTTAGGGTAAAATGGAGGAAGCCGGGAGCACTGTTGGACATTAGCAGAGAATTTCGGATGCCGGGGCCCCACCAGAGGTTTTCGGATGAGAGTCCCAGAGATAGCGGTCCGGCGGTGAGCCGTATACTGCTCTGCCCCCAGAATGTTTTTTGATAGGGTTTATCCCCAAATTTTTCGGGTAGATCGATATTATTGTACAGACGGTAATATTCTGTCCAGACTGCATCGGAAAATTCTTTGTAAAAACCTTGAAAATCATTGTTTGCCGCGTAAATGTATTCGGGGTTTAGCTGGATAGATAGGGGCCCTGCCTGAGCATATAAACCACCGCGGATAAGGGTTTGATATCCGCGTGCCGGTATCATTGCCCCATCGTTGAGGCTGAAGGGGTGGTGGGTATTGAACTGTTGTTGAATGGTGATTGGCAACAACTGAATTTTTCCATTCTTTCCCCAGAAATGAAGCGCCATCGCAGATTTGCCCCATCGTTCTCCGGTCAGGGTGTTGAAGGGGTCGAAACTGTTTTCGGTTTTCAGCGCTTTTTGCGGGAAGAGCGGCAATACCGTAAAAGATATTGAAGAATCGACCTGTCCCAACAATTGAGCCCTGCGTAAGGCATCGGTCAACATAGGGCTGCCAACCGGGAGCGATTGTCCTGACACGAGTGTGATTTTCAGGAGCAGACAGAGGATGACGATGCCAATTTTATGCATTATTTTCATTGAGATTGAAGCGGCTCTGTTATAAAAATGCGAATAAATGAAGTTCAGAATCGATAAGTTATGGCCGACTGTGCCTGGAAATTATAGACATTACGTCCCTTTTTCCAAAATTCTTCCGGGTCATTTTCAAGGGGTTCGTAGCGATGTTGATAGTTGAACGACTGGATGCCCTGAAGTTGAAGTGAGAAAAGCAGATTACGCCAATTCCATTCGAAAGAGCCTGTCGCCGCCAGATCGACCCAGTTGGCACGGATATCTTTGATGGCTACATTATGAAAATCGTTGTTGTGTACATAACGGTCGAACTGTAGTCCGACAACCTTTAACCCACTGAACCATTTTACCCCGAGTGTTTGCATATTGCTTCCCGGCCCGATGGCAGCCCCCAATAACTGCCCGTTATTTGTATAGCCTTGAGTGGTGGCCCTGCTGGTGTAGGTGTAGCGGTAAGGCATATCGGGATTGGCATTGGTTTGTTCCAACTGAGTCATTTCAAAATTGACCTCTATGTATCTTTTTTTAAGCGGGTTGAGGGTGAAAATCTTGCTTAACCCGAAGAGGTAGGAGCGGCTATATTCCATTTGCAGCATCATATCACGGAAATTGTGCGGATGATCTTCGCGCATGTATTCGAAATAGACTTCGCCCTTTGCTGCCACGAAGAGCCACCTTACAAATGCAGAAACCCTTTGATCGGCGAAATTATAGCCAATGTTGTCCTCTTTCTCATATTTTCTGTTCATCGGGAAAAAGATAGGGAAGGTTTCCCTAAAGTTTCTTGTCGAGTCGCGATAGCTAGTAAAAGAACGTGTTAAACCGATAAATAGGCCAGGTACCCATTTGGGCTGGTAAGTCAGCACCATACCGTTGATGTATCTTTTTTCATCCCGTTTTGGAAAATAGAGGAGGTTTCCAAGGTACTTTCGGGTGGTATCGGGAGGTGTAAACCCCGAATTGACTAATCGTCCGGCAATAATTTGTCCTTCGAAAGAGCCAATTGGTGTATGAATGGGTTTCGAGGTATTCAGGGTAAAGTGGAAAAAGCCATCGGCGCTGTTGCTCATGGAAAGCGAGTTGTATTTTCCGGGCCCCCACCAGAGGTTTTCGCTGGAAAGCCCCATTGACATTGGACCGTAGTTGAGCCGGATACTGCTTTGACCCCAAAGGCTTTTTTGGTAAGGTGCGTGACCAAATTTTTCGGGCAGGTCGATGAAATTGTAGATTTCGTAGTATTCGTACCATTTCTGATCGCTGTTTTCGTTCGAAAACCCTTCGAAATCCTTGTTTTGTGCTTTAACCCATTCAGGCCGGAGTTGAATAGTCAACGGCCCGTATTGGGCGAAAAGGCCTGCGCTGATGAGTTGTTGGTATCCTCTTGCCGGAATCATCGGGCCATCGTTCATGCTGTATGGGTGATGGGTATTGCGCTGTAGTTGAACGGTTACCGGCAGCAGTTGGACTAATCCAAGATTATGGTCGAAATGAAAAGTGCCGTCAAATGAGGTAAAGCGATTAACGGAAAGGTCAAATGTTGGGTCGAAACTATTTTCGCGCTTAAAAGATATTGTAGGAGAAAATGGTCTGGCCAAAAAAGAGACGGACGAGTCGAGTTCGCCCAATAATTGTGCACGGCGATAGGCATCTTCCAGCACAGGTGTTCCCACCGGAATGGTTTGGCCGGCTGACCAGATCGGGAGAATCAGCAGAAATAAGAAAAGAATCCGTAAGCGCATGAAAGATTTTTTTAGAAAGCAGTATTCTGAAGGCAATGCCATTTGACCATTGTCTTAATCACAAAACCTGAAGCGGGAACTAAGCTTTCGGCTGCTTGATAATTCGTTTGCCAAATTCGCTTTGTAAGGTGCGATCGAGACCTTGAGCCAGCGTAAAAGGGGGCTGAAAACCGGTTGCATGGGCTTTGGCTGCATTGAACTGCGTAGTGGCACAGAATTTTTTTACCCTGTCGCTGGTGATGGCAAAGTTTTTTCCGGTAATCCGGCTAATGATGTCGAAACAGAAGCCGCCCAACATTCCCATCCAATAAGGGAAACGGATTGGAGGCAGTTTTTCGCCCAGGCTTGTTTCAACCTGTGCAACCAGTTCGTTCATCGAGAGGTCGGGGTAATCGACATAATTATAAACCTCAACTCCGGCCGGTTGATTTTCGGTTAGAAATTTCAGGAATGCGGCTGCATTGCCGACATAGGCCATCGATTTCTTGTTGTTTCCTTTTCCCACCATCAGGAAACGACGATTGGCAATCTGCATCAGCAGGTTATGAACGTTCCCCCGATTGTTCTCTCCAAAGATAACTGCAGAGCGGACAATGGTCAATGTTTTTTGTTCAGGGGCTTGTTTGTACCATTCAGTCAAAATTTCTTCGGCCATTAACTTGCTTTTGCCGTACGGATGGAAAGGGTCTTTGGCATATTCCTCATCGGGGTTTTGTTTGTCGAGCCCATAGACGGCAGCCGAACTTGTAAAAATTATATTGCGTATTCCACAATTATCCATCGCTTTCAGCACCTTTCGTGTCCCTTCTACATTGACTTCGTAATAGAGCGAGAGGGGCCTGACGTCGTCGCGGTGTTCGGCAGCCAGCAAAACTACGGTTTCTGTTCCTGCGGGCAATAATTTCTCAAGCCCGTCATTCCGTATATCGTGAATGAGCGTGATATCGTTGTAAGTTGTGCTGGGTGCTTTGTCAATATTGATACAGCTTTCAGTGCCAAGTAACCCGATGAGGTTAGTCCCAACGAATCCTGAGGCACCTATCAATACTATATTTTTCATCAAAAAAAAACTTTGTGTTATGTTATGCAATCGTAGGCAAGGACAAAAGTCGTTATTTTTTTGATACCAATTTGCCTTTGCGTAAAAATTTATAGACCAATTTTATACCCCATCCAGGGAGCAGGCGGGGAATTGCCCTTAAAAAAATATTCCCGCAATATTCGCTACGGTTCAGGAATCCGATGCTTCTCAATTTTTTTTGCAGTTTGATTTCCTGTTTGAAAAAGGTGATCCCATGTCGGCGGGCAAGCATATTGTTCCCAATCCGGGCCCAAACGAGTGGTTCGCTGATATTGGCCATCTTTGCCCCGTTTATCAGCATTCTTATCCATAACAGATAATCTTCGTAGCCAATAAAGGATTGGTAGTTGCCGGCATCGGTTACCGCTTTTTTGCGAAAGAGTACGGTCATATGGTTCAGCGGGTTTCGCCTCTTGGCAAATGCCCCAATGGTCCGGGTATCAGATGGCGGGCAGCGGTACGATGTGATGGCTTCCGGTGTATCCTGAAATTCGGCAATCGAACTTCCCACGATATCGATATCCGGATTTTTTCGAACGAAATCAATTTGCCGCAGAAATCTTTCAGGAGTTGCAATATCGTCACTGTCCATCCGGGCAATCCATTCGTTGGAGCAATGGTATATTCCCTCGGCCAGTACTACTCCCAGACCACGGTTTTGTTGATATGCAACTATCTTCAGCGGTGCCTCCTGTGAAAAGGCTTCGATTACGGTTGTCAGTTCTTTGGTTAATGGCCCATCTTCAATCAATACAATCTCGTCTGGTTTTAAAAGTTGATCGTGCCAAATACTTCTGAGGGCCAGCCTGAAGTGGTCGGGGTTTTCTTTCTGGTAAACTGAGATCAAAACTGAAAATGGGATGGACATAGATGGTTATGCTAAGGTTTAATATAAGGTCAACGGCTGTGTGTTATCCAATTGCGATACTGCTGTACTGCATTTTGGTGGAATTGGCGCCCTCCGAGACGGATTAATGAACGATGAACTGCGTTTTTGAGATGAAACTTCCACCCTTTATTTACCCAGCTTCCTTCGAAGTGATGAATTGTGAAGGTATTTGCCGTAGTTTTGATAGTTCTAAAATATTCGCTTTTGGGCGAAAAGTAGTCGTAAGGATAGATGATAATCTCTCCGTTGTTGATTGGCTGAACCTCTCCGGATGGAGAAAAATCAAAATCCTTCAATCCTGATTCCCCGAAAATATCGGGAAGCGGACGAATATCGCAGTTCCCATTCGGTAAAACAAAAGGACGGTCATTGTAATATTCCAGCAGTTGTCCAATCCAGCGATGCTGAGGCTCGGCGCCGATAATGGCCGGTTCGAAATAGCCGTTATAGTCGAGCCCAATAAACATTTTATGGTTTAGCAGCGACCCGAATGGCTTTATTACTTCTACATCAGCATCGAGATATATTCCCCCAAAGTGGTAGAGGGCATGAAGCCTGATGTAATCGGCAGCAAAGGCATATTTTCGTTTCTCGACGGATTGGCTGACCCATTGCCGGTTGATGGCATTGGCTTTGTCGCGATCCCAGATCATAATTTTATAGTCGGGGAGCTGCTTTTCCCACGATTCGATACAGCGCTGTACCATTGGGGGATACGCTTCCCCGCTAATCCAACAAAGGTGAATGATTTTGGGAATCATCAGATTAGTTGAAAGAAAATTGGTTAAATAATCTTTCCCACATGATGATTATTTTATCCGGCGAAAAGCGAAGTGCATTTTGACGGGCATTTTCACCAAAAGTTGTTCTTAGCGTTTGTGTTTCGCAGAGCAGTTTTATTTTATGGGCCATCTGTTTGGTATCGAATGGTTTGACAAGAAAGCCATCTTTGCCGTCGGTGATGATTTCGTTTGGCCCGGTTTCGATATCGAATGATACAACAGGTAGCCCACATGCCTGTGCTTCGAGCATAATCATTGGGAGGCCTTCCGTGCGTGAAGTCGAAACGAGCATTGCTGCTTGCATATATTGTTGTTCGATATTGTTGGTTGGGGGAAGCCACTCGATATTCCCACTCAGACCTGATTGCTCAATATGCCTTACCAGTTCATTTTTTTGTGGGCCATCGCCCACAATGCGGAGTTTCCATCCCGGAATATCTGTTGTAATTCTGGCAAATGCATCGATAAGAAGGTCGAACCCTTTTGGCTGATCAACTCTCCCAACAGCCAAAATTATTTTGTTTTCCAGTTTTGCCTTGTTGACCGGATAGAATGAGACTGCATTGGGTATTACCACCACACGAGGGTTAACCTGTTTAAGTTTTGTCCGATCGGCCTCTGTTAGCGAAACCATCAAATCGAGTCGGTTGAAAAACATTCTGCGCAGAAGCGACCAATATTTATTTAAAGCAGAAAATGCATGGTGCTGGCAACCTACTTTCTTTATCGTTGAGCGTTGGGGCAATAGTGAAAGCAGTAACGACGGATATGCGCCAATGGCTAATGCAACGGTTGGTTCATTTATCATCCCGAAATAGTCCCGAAGCGCGTTTAATGAATATATTTTGTTTATCCACTGCTGTTTGAATCTATTCCCGGTTCCCAGGTAGTCAATTTTGATTCGGGGATCGACGGCAAAAATATTGTCATTTTTTTGACTTGCCAGAGAAAGAATGGTTACATTATGTCCCCTGTTTATTAGTGAGTTGGCTAAATTGACGGTGACTCTTTCACCTCCGCCCCCAAAATGAAGATCATAGAGCAGGAAGAGGATTTGCATCTGGAACAGGATTGTATTTTGCTTCACTATGCTTCATATTGACCATATGCAACATGAAAAAGATGAATATCATTTCGAAACTTGGAACCAGAAAGAACCTTACCCACAGAATCATGGTGTAGAAGAGGAGTGGCAATATAAATTCAAGATTCAGGAAATGAGCCAGTTTATTGTATATCGACAATGTGATAAATGCGAAGAAAAAGATGGTTATCAAACCGAATTGGACAATCGCATCATACAATTCGTTGTGTGGCATAACCGATGTGCCTTTGGTCGACGAGAGGTATTTATCGATTGCGCCGAAGCCAAAAAGGGTGCTTTCGCTGGTCGGTGCTGTGTATATTCGGGCCATTACCAGTGTATTGGCCAAAAAACGCAGTTGATTGGAACCATCGTTTAAAGTGGCAATCCGACTGATTCCCGAATCGTATGAAACCCTTGATTTGATTGTGGCTACATACCACACCGAAAATGCCGAGATAAAAAGATAGCCGGCGAAAGCGATAAGGTAAAACCGAACCCGCCGCATTGCGGGAGGAATGAATTTTTTGGTTAAACGAATGAGATAGAATAATAACAGGCAAAAAATAAGTAATCGGCTTAACAGTAAGAATGACAATGTGATAACGAGTATCTTCCCGTCTTTGCGGTCGAGGATATCGGCCAAAAGAAAGAATAAAAAGAGATAAGCTCCCGAAAGGTTTAGTTCGTATCCCATCGATGGTCTTCCGTCGGTGGAACTGTAGGATAGAAACTGAACAATAATGGAGGCCATTGAAATAAAATAGAGCAGATTGAGGTTGAACCGCCGGTTTTCGGTTAGCTCAAATTTTATTAGTGGAAAGATAATTAACCCAATCAGGCACAAAGTTGCGTTGACAAACGAGGTTTGAATTGTCCCGCGAACAATCATTATCCCCATTAAAAGTATTGCCCCAATGATGGGTACAACCGACCGGAGCCTGATTTGCTGATAGATAAGTAAATTTGCAAAAACCAACATAAA
>CAYOJD010000111.1:0-9607 GCA_964404205.1 uncultured Prolixibacteraceae bacterium | reverse complement strand
AATACGAGGTGCTTAAAGAACGATATTCTACCATCCGAAACATCCTTGCCGATAAAAAGTACAGCAAATATTTCGAAGCGCTACCTTTTAACTCCGGCTATTTCATGTGTATTAGCCTGAAAGAGGGGTTGGTTGCTGAAGATATTCGCAAAATATTGCTGGAAAAATACAGTACCGGAGTGATAGTACTTGGGAATGTAATCCGTCTGGCCTTTTCGGCAGTGCCAAAGTCTCAGATACCGCAGTTGGTAGAGAATATTTATATGGCGTGCCAAGATTTTAAAAATGAAAATTAGTATTCAGTCATACTGATTATTTATAGTAAATAGTATCCATTACCTTAAAACTAGTGTCAATGACAAACAATCAAAAATTGATTAACTGGGTAAACGAATGGGCTGAACTTTGTCAGCCTGAGAAAGTTTACTGGTGCGACGGTTCAGAAGAAGAGAACCAGCGACTTCTTTCAGAGATGGTAGCCAGCGGCATGGCTGTAAAACTGAACGACAAAAAACGTCCGGGCAGCTACTATTTCCAGTCCGACCCGAGCGATGTTGCCCGTGTTGAAAACCGGACATACATCTGCACCGAGAAGAAAGAAGATGCCGGCCCGACCAACAACTGGGCTGATCCGTCAGAGATGAAAGAGACCCTCAGACAGCTTTACAAAGGTTGTATGAAAGGCCGTACCATGTACGTGATTCCTTTTAGCATGGGTCCGCTCGGCTCAAACATTGCCCACATTGGTATCGAATTGAGCGATTCACCATATGTGGTAGTCAACATGAAAATCATGACCCGCATGGGCAAAGCTGTTCTCGATGTTCTGGGCAACGGCGAATTCGTACCATGTATCCACTCGGTAGGTGCTCCGCTGGAACCCGGACAAGAGGATGTTAAATGGCCTTGCGCTCCTATCGAACAGAAATATATTACTCACTACCCCGCCACCAAAGAAATCTGGTCTTATGGTAGTGGTTACGGAGGCAACGCGCTGTTGGGCAAAAAATGTTTCGCCCTCCGTATTGCTTCAAGCATGGCTAAAGAACAAGGCTGGTTGGCCGAGCACATGCTGATTATGGGTATCACCAACCCACAGGGGGTTAAAAAATATATTGCTGCTGCATTCCCGAGTGCTTGTGGTAAAACCAACCTCGCAATGCTTATCCCAACTATTCCGGGATGGAAAGTTGAAACGATTGGTGACGATATCGCCTGGATGAAATTTGGTGCAGACGGCCGTTTATACGCCATCAACCCAGAAGCTGGTTTCTTTGGTGTAGCTCCGTTTACTTCAATGGAAACCAACCCGAACGCGATGCTTTCGGCCAAATCAAACACCATTTTCACCAACACCGGTTTGACTCCTGATGGCGATATCTGGTGGGAAGGTATTGGTTACGATGCTCCGGAAGGTACAATCACCTGGACTAACGAGGTGTACGACAAAGCTTCAGGTAAACCTGCTGCTCACCCGAACGCCCGTTTTACTGCACCTGCAAGCCAGTGTCCGGCAATCGACCCTGCTTGGGAAGATCCTAAGGGCGTGCCGATTGCGGCTATCCTCTTCGGCGGACGCCGTCCAAGCACCGTTCCATTGGTATACGAAGCAATGAGCTGGGATCATGGAACCTTCATGGGTTCAGTTGTTGGTTCAGAAGTTACCGCTGCAGCTATCGGTTTGAAAGCAGGTGTACGTCGCGACCCATTCGCAATGTTGCCTTTCTGTGGCTACAACATGGCTGATTACTTCGGTCACTGGATCAAAATTGGCGCAACTGCTCCTGATAAAGCAGCCCTTCCCAAAATTTTCAACGTTAACTGGTTCCGTAAAGACCAGAATGGCAAATGGCTGTGGCCAGGTTATGGCGATAACATCCGTGTGCTGAAATGGATCTTTGAACGTTGCGATGGAACAGCTAAAGCTGTTGAAACCCCAATCGGTTTTGTACCTGAAGTTGACGCCATCGATATCAGTGGTTTGAATGTAACAAAAGCTGATGTTGAAGAACTGGTTAAAATAGACAAAGCGTTGTGGCATGACGAATTAGCGCTTATCCAGGAACACTATGCCAACATGGGCAGCCGTCTTCCTGAAGCACTTAAAGTTCAGTTGACCAACCTCGAAGCCCGTTTGAAATAATCAACTGGCTCAGGCTATACAGATAGAAACCGCTCCGGCTCCGGAGCGGTTTTTTTTTGACAGGAAAGCCCGTTATATCGTTAGTTAAAGCGAAGGATTTAAAAGTTGGCAGGAGGCGGTTGCCGGGTTTGCATTTTTTGTACTTTTATCGGCTTATTGCTTATTCCGGCCAAAGCTGTCGAAAGGGGACAAAGTCGTGAAAAACATCAGCCGGAACCAATCATTTGCTTACATTTGGAAGATTTTTTGATCCAGCGATTATTGTATGAACAAGATTATTGAAAAAGAGTTTTTCTCTGAAAAGGTGGTGAAACTGGTAGTCGAAAACCCCAAGATTGCCAAATCGAGAAGAGCCGGCAACTTTGTGATTCTTCGTATTGGAGAAAAAGGGGAGCGTTTCCCGCTTACCATAGCCGATGCTGATTCCGCCAAAGGAACCATCACGCTGGTTGCCCAGACCGTTGGCGTAAGTTCCGCCAAACTGGCAGCGATGAATCCTGGCGAATCGATAACCGATTTGGTTGGGCCGCTAGGTCAACCTACCCATATCGAAAACAAAGGTACCATTCTGGCTGCGGGCGGCGGAGTTGGCGTTGCCCCCCTGCTGCCTATTGTGCAGGCATTTAAGCAGGCCGGCAACCGGGTCGTATCGGTTATTGCTGCGCGGAGCAAAGATTTAATCATTCTCGAAGAACAAATCAAACAATGGTCTGACGAGGTAATTGTGATGACTGACGATGGTTCATATGGCAGAAAAGGACTGGTAACCACCGGTATGGAAGAGGTTATACAGCGCGAGCAAATCGACGAATGTATTGTTATCGGCCCGGCCGTGATGATGAAGTTTGCGTCGCTGCTCACTAAAAAATATAAAATTCCCACACAAGCAAGTCTCAACTCAATAATGGTCGATGGAACCGGAATGTGCGGCGCTTGCCGCGTAACGGTAGGCGGCAAAACCAAATTCACCTGTGTTGACGGGCCCGAATTTGATGCCCATCAAATCGATTTCGATGAGATGATGATGCGGTTGGGCGGCTACAAAGCCGAAGAGATAACAGCATTCGAAAAATATTCAAATCAAATATAAGGGAGAAATGGCTTTAGACCCTCAATTCCTGAAAGATGAAAGAAGCAAGGAGTGGCGAGTCGCCCTCCGGGAGAAGATTAAAAATAAAGATCGCGGGCTGATAGAACGGGTGAAGATGCCAGAACTCGAACCAGAAGTGCGTGTCAGGTATCAGGATCGCGAAGTGAATAGGGGACTTACGCTGGAACAGGCGGTGAAAGAAGCTACCCGTTGCATGGATTGTGTCACCCCTACCTGTATCGAAGGCTGTCCGGTAAGTATCAATATTCCCAAATTCATTAAATATATCGAGCGTGGCGATGTGTTGATGGCCGCCACTACCCTGAAAGAGACCAATGCCCTTCCGGCAGTTTGCGGTCGCGTTTGTCCGCAGGAAAAGCAGTGCGAGTCGCGTTGCTTTTATGTTGAAAAGATGGCTAAACCGGCTGTCTCAATTGGCCATCTCGAACGTTTCGCTGCCGATTACGAACGCAACGCAGGGACGACCAATATCCCGGAAACGGCAGAACCAAACGGCATCAAAGTGGCCACCGTTGGCTCAGGCCCTGCGGCACTCTCATTTGCCGGCGATATGGTCAAATATGGATACGATGTCACTGTTTTCGAAGCCCTTCACGAAATTGGGGGGGTACTCAAATATGGGATTCCCGAGTTTCGGTTACCCAATGCCATAGTCGATTACGAACTGGAAAACCTTCGTCAAATGGGGGTAAAGTTCGAAACCAATTTTATTGTTGGTCGTACTGCTTCGTTCGACGATCTGAAAGAGGAAGGTTTTCAGGGTTTCTTTGTTGGGAGCGGAGCCGGGCTGCCCCGTTTCATGGATATTCCGGGCGAAAACTACAACGGGATCTTCTCATCGAACGAATACCTGACCCGCGTGAACCTGATGGCGGCTTTTACTGACGATTCAGACACGCCGGTACTGCGCGGGAAAAACGTAGCCGTGATAGGAGGTGGAAATACCGCGATGGATTCTGTCCGTACGGCATTGCGCCTTGGGGCCGAAAGGGCCATCATTGTTTACCGCCGTTCGGAAGCCGAAATGCCCGCACGTGTCGAGGAGGTGAAACATGCCAAAGAAGAAGGCGTAGAATTTATGACCCTTTGTAATCCGGTAGAATATTTTGCCGACGATAAAGGGAGAGTCAATAAAATGATATTAAACCGTATGGGACTTGGCGAACCCGATGCCAGCGGCCGCCGCCGACCGGTAGTGCTCGAAGGCTCCGAGTTTGAATTAGAGGTCGATATGGTTGTGGTTGCGGTAGGGGTTTCGCCCAATCCGCTGGTTCCTTCCTGTTTGCCCGAACTAAGTGTCTCCCGTTGGGGGACCATCATTGTTGATGACGATAAGATGGAATCATCCATTCCGGGAATGTTTGCCGGCGGAGATATCGTCCGTGGTGGGGCAACTGTTATTCTGGCCATGGGCGACGGACGACGGGCTGCCGAACATATGCACCAGTATCTTCAACAAAAAATGTCAAGTCAACCAATTCAATAGTTAACTGTATGGCCGACTTAAGAACTGAATATCTCGGACTTGCGTTAAAGAGTCCTGTTATTGCCGGAAGCTCCGGACTGACCGGCAACATCGATTCACTAAAAGCGATTGCCGCTGCAGGGGCCGGGGCAGTTGTCCTGAAATCGGTTTTCGAAGAAGAGATTTATCTCGAATTTGCCCGTGAGTTTCACAAACTTGGCCCGATGGACAGCAACCTCGAATTTCTGGATTATTACGATTTAGACATCAAAAAAGATAATCTGAAAAATTACCTGTCCCTGATAAGCGAAGCCAAAGCCGTGCTCGATATCCCGGTAATTGCCAGCATCAACTGCGTCACCTCGCAGGAGTGGGGCTTTTTTGCCCAGAAAATCGAAGCTGCCGGAGCCGATGCCATCGAACTTAACATGTTTATTACGCCGGCCAATCTTTCACAATCGAGCCACGATAACGAAAGTATCTATTTCGATGTGATTACCCGTGTAACCCATAAACTGAAAATACCGGTATCGGTAAAGATAAGCCCTTACTTTTCCAACCTCGGTGGGATGATTCGCGATCTCTCTTTCAGCGAAATCAAAGGACTTGTGCTTTTCAACCGCTTTTACCATCCCGATATCGATATCGATCACGAGAAAATTGTGTCGGCACCGGTGTTAAGCCAACCGGCTGATTATACCCTTCCGTTGCGATGGATTGGGATGATGGCCAACCGTGTGAACTGCGATTTGGTGGCCTCGACCGGGGTGCACAACAGCGAAACCGCCATCAAAATGCTGCTGGCAGGGGCTAAAGCCGTACAGGTGGTCTCTTCGCTCTATCTCCACGGTCCCGAAACCATCTCGGCCATCCATTCCGGAATCGAAAAATGGATGGAGCAGCACCATTATCAGGCTATAGGCGATTTTCGCGGAAAACTGAGCATGGGCAACACTGTAAACCCTGCTGAATATGAGCGGGTGCAGTTTATGAAAACATTTGGCGAATACAAATAACGACAGATTAAAAGATGAGATCAGGGAAAATAGCTTTGAGCATAGTAGCATTTGCCTTTTTACTTTTGATGGGCCAAACAGGATGGGCTCAAACCAAACCTGCCACCGAGAAAGTTGTTATTGGCGGGAAAAAGTATATGCTTTATACCGTTGCCAAAGGCGACACCCCCTATTCCATCATCAAAGCATTTGGAATTACGCCCGACCAGTTTGAAGCCGCCAATCCCGAAGCCAAAGGGTCGATAGTAGCCGGACAAAAAATTAAAATCCCGGTAACCGAAGAGGTCTCATCGGTTAAGCCCCGCGCGGATACGGGCGAACAGGATGCCGATAAATTCATCTATCACTCGGTGGCCCGAAAAGAGACACTCTTTTCGATTGCAAAAAAATATAAAGTTGCCGAAGCCGAACTGTTTCGTTATAACCCTGAGTTGAAGAGCGGGTTAAAGAATGGACAGGTTATCCGCATTCCTAAATTGGGTACGGCAAAGTCGGCTGAAGGCTTAACCCTACACCGTGTCGAAAAACAGGAAACCCTCTATTCAATAGCTAAAAAGTACAATCTGACCCAGGAGGAGATCCTGGAGGCTAACCCCAATGTCAGGTCGGTAATTAAGAAGGGAATGGTATTAAACATCCCTGCACCGAAAGCTAAGAAAAACCCACCGCGTATTGCAGATGTGAAGCTAACCGAATATCAGCTGGTCAGTGGCGATACTTTCTTCAACCTGAAACAACGTTTTGGGATATCGGAAGAGGTGTTGAAACGGATTAATCCCGATTTGGACGAAGGATTGAAAGCTGGGACGGTTATTTATATTCCTGATCCTTCGATAATGGGCGGGAAACCTGATGAACCGGCAGCCGAAAAGGCTGAATTGTCCGAAAAAAATAACGACAAAGTGTTGGCCGGCCACGCCAAAGGCGAACTTTTTAAAATAGGATTGTTGCTGCCTGTCGGCATCAATCCGCTCGATTCGGTCAAGGTTACATCCAAAACATCCAGTTTTTTGGGCCTATATCAGGGTGCTCTGCTGGCAACCGACCGAATGGTCCAATCGGGGGCAAGGGTTAAAGTATATGTTTATGATACCGAAAGCAGCGCATCGACAGTAGAGTCGGTGGTTCGCAAACCTGAATTTTCGCAACTCAACCTGATTATCGGTCCGGTATATCCCGATAACCAAAAGCAGGTATCCGCAATAAGTGCCCAAAAGCAGATACCCATGGTCTCGCCGCTTGCTCCCGAAGATACTTACGTGGGGACCAATCCCTACTATTTTCAGGTGAACCCTGCCAAGCATCTTCGGTTAGTCACTACAGCCGACTATGTGGCACGTGAATTTAGCCACGATAATATTGTTGTACTGGCGCGCAGCAATGGCAGTGCCGATAGCAAACTGGTCACCGAATTGGTGCGCGGGAAGTTTACCCGCGACGATAAACTGGCCCCCAATGTCCATTTTTATAATATTTGGAACGAAGGGGGCGGCGGCTTGAATAACCTGTTAAAGCCCGATCAGCAAAACGTAATTGTAATGGCCGAAACCAACGAGGTAAATGTAAGTGTAGCGATGAACCGCCTAAACTCGTTATCAAAACAGTTCAATTTTGTTCTGGTCGGTATTCAGGATTATACCCGTTTGCAGAGTATCGACATTGAGCATTTGCACAATGTGTGCCTACGTTACTTGTCGCCCTATTTTATCGATTATACCCAACCCGCGGTTATCGAGTTTGTCGAAACCTACCGCCGCGAATTTGGCACCGAGCCAACGCCATTCAGTTTTCAGGGTTACGATGCCGTTACTTACTTTCTGAAAGCGCTCGATCAGGCTTCGAAAGGCGATACCCGGGGCAATCAGGTGAGCAACCCCGGACTGTTGCAGGCCGACTATCACTTTCAGCAGGTATCCGATGCCGGTGGCTTTATGAACCGGTCTTTCTTTGTCATTGAATATGACAAAAAATACGAAGTAAAGGTGGTCGGTAAAATCAAAGGGCTGGTCGAGCCATAAACTAAAAATTTCACAAGCAGATATGAAAAAACGGGTAGCAGGCTATCCGTTTTTTTTGCCTCATTGCCTGCACCAACCCTGTTTTTTTAATCTTGTATTGACCGGTAAACGCACCCTATTATCTCCTGTTATTTAAATTTTATTCAATACATTAAATCTATTAAAAAGTATACAAAATGTACAGAAGATGTACAGAAGATGTACAGAAGATAGGGAGTTGATATTGAATAAACCGGTTTAGGAAAGAGGATGCAACGGCGTTGGATTCGCGCCGGAGATGGAAAAGGTTGGGTCGGGGGATACAAAAAAAGCCATCGCTTTCGGCGATGGCTTTTGTATGATAATGGGGTTCTGATTATTTTACAGAATCCATGTATTCGATCAATTCAACAACTTTAGTTGAGTAACCCATTTCGTTATCGTACCATGATACAACTTTAACGAAAGTAGGAGACAACTGGATACCCGCTTTGGCATCGAAGATTGAAGTACGGGCATCGCCGATGAAGTCGTTGGAAACTACTTCGTCTTCGGTATAACCAAGAACACCTTTCAGTTCGCCTTCTGAAGCCGCTTTCATGGCTGCACAGATTTCAGCGTAAGTTGTTTCTTTAGCCAAACGTACGGTCAAGTCAACTACAGATACGTCAGGGGTTGGTACGCGGAAAGCCATACCGGTGAGTTTGCCATTCAATGCCGGAATAACTTTACCTACGGCTTTGGCAGCACCGGTTGACGATGGGATGATGTTTTGACCAGCACCACGGCCACCTCTCCAGTCTTTTGCTGAAGGACCGTCAACGGTTTTCTGGGTAGCGGTTGTCGCATGAACAGTGGTCATCAAACCTTCAACAATACCAAAGTTGTCATGAAGCACTTTCGCAACAGGAGCCAAACAGTTGGTTGTACATGAAGCGTTTGAAACGAAAGTCATGTCGTTGGTGTATGAAGTGTGGTTAACACCCATTACGAACATCGGGGTATCGTCTTTCGAAGGAGCCGAAAGGATAACTTTCTTGGCACCACCGTCGATATGTCCCTGAGCTTTCGCTTTTTCGAGGAATAAACCTGTTGATTCAACAACATAATCGGCGCCTACTGCACCCCAGTTGATGTCAGCTGGATTTTTCTCTGCAGTTACACGGATTACTTTTCCGTTTACAATCAAGTTACCATCTTTAACTTCGACAGTACCTTTGAATTGTCCGTGTGTAGAATCATATTTCAGCATGTAAGCCATATAATCCACGCTGATAAGGTCGTTGATGGCAACAACTTCAACATTTTCTTTTGCTACTGCAACGCGGAATACGAAGCGACCAATGCGACCGAACCCGTTAATACCAATTTTAATCTTAGACATAATTTATTCGTTTTGAGAATTATAGAAAGAATAAAACACTTTGTTAAAATGCACAACAAAAGTAAGAATATTAATTCATTTTTTTCAAATTATGGAACAGAATTCCATGCACTTTACAAATTGTTAACGTATGCGGTTTTTGGGTTGTTTACCTGCGTTTTGTGGTCCAACTGTGGCTGGCTTTGTATTTTTTGGGTTGATAACCACAGCCACATGTTTTACACTGTACAAACAATAATGCTGAGGCAAGCAGCAATGAGGTGAAGAGGAGCCTTTTTTTCATAGTCGCGTGTCTTGGTAAGAAAATTGCTAATGGGCGTTCATCTCCGACAGTAGGTTATACCCTTAAAACTAACGGATAGAACAATACAAAGATGAACAAAAAAATGAAATTCGGTGCTAAATTCTGATGGATGGGATGTGAAGGTGAAAAACAAGAGCCGATGACGAGAATTGAACTCGTGACCCCTTCCTTACCAAGGAAGTACTCT
>CAYOJD010000110.1:8135-9725 GCA_964404205.1 uncultured Prolixibacteraceae bacterium | reverse complement strand
GGTGATGCCAACACTTGGTGTCCAATACACTTTCTAATCGTTTAAGTTAATCAACTATGATAGAAAATCTTTTTAAACTTCAGGAAAACAAGACTTCCGTCAGGACGGAAATCATTGCAGGTGTTACTACCTTTATGACGATGGCTTATATCCTGTTCCTTAACCCGAATATTTTATCGGCTACAGGAATGGATAAGAATGCCGTCTTCTTTGCTACTGCTATTTCGGCTGCATTCGTCACCATCGCTATGGGTTTGGTGGCCAACTTTCCGATAGCCCTTGCTCCGGGTATGGGCTTGAACGCCCTGTTTGCCACAGTGGCACTGGCTGGTGTAGGTATGCCATGGCAGGTTGCACTGGGTGCCGTGTTTATCTCAGGCCTTATCTTTATTCTGTTAACAGTGACCAAGATTCGCCAGATTCTGGTGGTGGCAGTGCCTAACTCGCTGAAACGGGCCATTACGGTTGGTATTGGATTGTTTATTACCATTATCGGGTTTAAACTTTCCGAAATAATGGTGGTTACCACAACCGCTATTCCTCCAACTGTCGAAGCTTTGGGTGCCAACAACGGTATGGCTACACTGAAATTCTTTGAATGGAATATCGGTATGGGTTCATTCCATAATATGGCGATGACCCTCTGCCTGATAGGTCTTGCCATTACCGCCGTGTTGATGGCTTTGCGCATCAAAGGTTCGCTGCTGATTGGTATCGTTGTGACCACCCTCATCGGTATTCCGATGGGTGTTACCGTCATTCCTGAGAACTTTTCACCGGTATCATTGCCCGATTTCAGTAACCTGGCTGTTGGTGCCCTCGACATTAAAGGCGCACTGAATATGGGTATCTGGACTGTCGTTTTCACCTTTACTTTTGTTGAGTTGTTCGACACTTTTGGTACGCTGGTTGGTACAGCCAATAAAGCCGGATTGATTGACAAAGATGGCAACTCGCCCAAGATTGGTAAAGCGATGTTGGTTGATGCTTTTGGGGTTTCATTTGGGGCCTTTATGGGTACTTCAACGGTTACCGCTTATGTCGAAAGTGCAGCAGGTATTGGCGAAGGTGGCCGTACCGGCTTGACTGCCGTAACTACGGGTCTGCTCTTTCTTGTGGCCTTGATTCTGGCTCCGCTGGCCACTATGATCCCCAATTCGGCTACCGCTCCGGCGCTGATTATTGTAGGGGTGTTGATGGCTTCGTCGGTTCTCGACATCAATTTTGAAGATTTCACCGAAGGGTTCCCGGCATTTATGACATTTGTACTGATGCCTTTAACCTATAGCATTGCCCACGGTATTGCCGGTGGTATTTTCTTCTACACCGTATTAAAAGTGGCTTCAGGTAAAGCCAAACAGGTGCATTGGATGATGTATATCCTCTTTGCGTTGGTGGTGGTCCGTTATATCTTTCTGAATGAATAACGGATACCAGAAATAAAAAATCCCCTTCTTTTTTCGGAAAGAAGGGGATTTTTACAACTAAAAATATTATTTTTGCCCCACTCATAAGGGTTGTTAGCTCAGTTGGTTTAGAGCATTACCTTGACAGGGTAGGGGTCGACGGTTCGAATCCGCCACAACCCAC
>CAYOJD010000110.1:0-8035 GCA_964404205.1 uncultured Prolixibacteraceae bacterium | reverse complement strand
TCCCTTGACAGGGTAGTCCGCCGGCTGGCGGAGGTTCGAATCCGCCACAACCCACAGGAAGTGATAAAAGATGACTATCTTTTATCACTTTTTTTATTTTAAGGAAAATGGAACAGTTTTGGGTCTATGTGTTGTTTTCTGAAATCTGCAACAAAATCTTATGCTTAAGTTGGCCAATCTTGGAGATGGGGATTAGTGCCTGCTATCGATGTGAGGGAGAAAATTTTTTCTTTTTTGAAAGATAGACCGGAGCAGTAGTTGTGCTTCTGTGTCGGAATGACATTTTTACTGTGTTTGATGGGATTTATAGATATTTCTATTTGGAAAAAAGAACTTATTGTCTATCTTTCACCGACAAAATTTTCACAGGAATCAACTTTTATCAAAGTGTTCCATTCTTTTCCAAAAATTAATTTTAACTAATTCACTGAACGATGAGTAAAAATGAATCAAACCACATGGATCGGAGAAAATTTCTTGGCCTTTCGGCACTTGGTTTAACCGGACTGACGATTCTTCCAAGTTGGACCATTGATGGGGTGCGAATTGCTCCAAGCGATCGGGTCGTGCTGGGTTTTATCGGTTTGGGACAGCAGGCGCTTTCCGATTTTGCCGGATTTGCCACTGTTCCCGGTCTTCAGGTGGCCGCATGCTGCGATGTTGACACCATGAAAGCAACACGTTTTAAACAAAGGGTTGAGGCATGGCAGAAAGAAAAAGGGATGGCTTCGCGTTGCGATGCCTATGAACAATACGAAGAGTTGCTCGAAAGAAAAGATATCGATGCCGTTGAGGTGGTGACCCCTGACCACTGGCATGCACTGCAGACGATTCACGCCTGCCAGGCCGGCAAGGATGTATATGTGCAGAAACCGCTGTCGTTTACCATCACCGAAGCATTGAAGATGGTACGTGTTGCCAATGATACTAACCGTATTGTACAGGTAGGCAGCCAGCAACGGTCGAGCGGCGAGTTTAAAAAAGCCATCGAACTGGTACAGGGTGGTGCCATTGGCCATATCGATAAAATTTATGCAAAAGTTGGCGAACCGCCACGACCGCTTAATCTGGAAGAGCAGCCAATTCCATCGAACCTCAATTTCAATTTGTGGATGGGGCCGCTCAACGATCCTAAGATTCATTATCATCCCGATTTGTGCCCTCCAATCTCGTTAGACCCTCCGGTAAAGGAAAAGCTCTGGGGTGCATGGCGCTGGTACCGTGAAACAGGCAACGGCTTTACGGCTGACTGGGGTGCGCATATGTTCGACATAGCGCAGGCGGCTATTGGGATGGATGGCTCCTGCCCGTCGGAAGTTATTCCTAAAGGTTACAACGGACAGCAATATCTTACATTTAAATACCTGAACGGTATTGAGATGACTGAGCAGCCTTATCTGGAAGATATGCCGGGTGCACAGGGCATCAAATTTATCGGCGATAAGGGTTGGATTGAAGTGGCCCGTGGTTATCTGGCCTGTTCGGATGGTTCGAAGGTTCCGGCCGAACTGGCAGGGCGCCGTCCGCGCAATATGACACCCGAAGAACGTAAAAAGATGTTCGAAGAGATGCAGAAGAGCATGGAAAAAGGCAAAGGCAGCTTTGAAATCAGTTCGCCTCACATGCAGGATTTTGTTGATAGTGTGCGTTCGCGCAAGAAACCAATTGCACCGATTGAAGTGGGTGCCAGCACAGCAATCCTTTGCTGTCTTGGCAATATTGCCACTGAGCTGCAACGCCCTGTAAAATGGAATCCGGCCACATTGAGTTTTGGTGATGACAAAGAAGCCTGGAACCACAGGCTGTATCATTACGAATACCGCAATCCGTACAAATTGTAAAGTATACCAAATCAAATTTAGAAACCGGCAAACACAAGTTTGTCGGTTTTTTTATTTTAAGTTGTATCTCGTTAGAGATAACATTCCAAACTCATTTAAATAACTTAATTTCAATTATTTAAAAACGGAGCTACACTTGCCCAAACAGCCGTAAAGTTTTCCATAAAAACTACATGCCCTGTGTTTGGAATGATACTTAACTGGCTTTTGGGTATCATGTTGTAAGCGTTAATAATTGTTGGCAAAGGAGCGTTTCGGTCAAGTTCACCCGACATTAGAAGAACGGGGCATTTAATAGTGGAAAATAGTTCTTTGCTGGCCGTCATTGTGTTATAAAAATCTGCCATGTTTTTCAGAAATTCTTCCATTCTGTCTGGTTGTGGCATGATTGCAAGTCTTTGTTTCCAGAATTCACTTTCGAGATTTAATGACTCTTTTGTAAAAACAACTTTACGCAAACCCGGAATCTGTTCTCCGGCACCAATTGCAACCAGTTTCTTAACCCTTTCAGGGTACATGCTTGCCACTTTATAGGCGGTGTATGCGCCATCGCTGAACCCAAGTATTGTAACACTTTCGGTGGTAACTGCATTCACCACAGCCATCACATCGTTGGCTTTTAATTTGTAGGTAATTTGAGCTGTGCCAATTTCCGATTTCCCATGTCCTCGGGTTGCCATTGCTATTACCTGGTAATTCGATTTCAGGCTGTCAATGAATTGGGCCATCTCGCCAATCGAACCCATTATTCCGCCATGAAGCAATACAATGGATTCGCCGCTGCCATACACTTCGAAGTAAATTCTGGCATCGCCTGTCTGAACATATTGCCCTGCCTGAGAGTTTGTCCCATAAGGTATTGTATGTTTTAGATTTTGTTGTGAATAAACATCTGTACAGAAATGTAGTACCAGAAACAGTGTAATCAATCTTGCTTTCATTTTACGATTTTTAAATCTCTGAAATATCCGATTGTGCCAATATCAACCCAAAGTCCGATGGAACCGTGCGTGGTTTTTCCCTTCATTTTGTCAACTACAAAAGTTGAATACTTTGCATCGTTAATAAACATATGCGCATTCTCTCCATTCACCTCAATCCGCATGGTAATCCACTCATTTATATCAACCGGAGCTGAAGTTTCATACCTACCGTCAGCCTCTTTTCTTAATCTGTCAAATTTATAATCAGGATAAGCATAGTATTGAACCGTCCTGTTTCTGGCGCCCTGATTATCTGACCTTCCAACTCTTGGCCTGAGATAAATCGACTCGTACGCTGAGTTGTCTTCATTAATTCTGAATGCAACACCAATAAAACCTTTTGCACCCTGAAATGGAGTAGGGTCTTGAATCTGGCTTAACATTTTCACCTCAATTACGCCATTTTCAAAATCACAGTCTTTCAATTTTACGAAGGTGGGTTCATCAACTGTTGAACCTAATTTGGCTACATCAAAAGGAATCACCTTTAGGTCGCGCTCCACTTTTATCACTTCCTCTCCGTTCAATTGAATAACAGAAGCTTTTACTGCCGAAATTTCAAACTCCTTTCCATCAAAATTCAGCGTTTGAGCATTGGCCCCAATTATGAAGCCAATGCTTGTAAAAAGTGTTATTGCTATTTTTTTCATGAATTTTCGTTATTCAATGGAATTTTTAGAAAGTCAAAACAGCTGTGTCGTCTGCTTTCAATGCATTGGTCAAAGGCATTCCCATAATATCGACATTGATGCCAAGTGCTTTTAACTGGTCGGTTACGCCGTACATATTGGCGCAGGTAATACAGGCATTTAGTTTTACGCCTTTGTCCATCATGTCTTTCAGTTTTGCCTGAATCTCTTTGTTTTCGGCCACCAGTTTTGCTGAGGGTCCCCAGATAATTACCGAAACATCGTCAAAAAGTTTGAATTGTTTTGCCACTCCGGTGTACATCAACGCCACACGTTCGGCCACCATCGGGTCGTCGCTGGTCCACAACACCATTAGTTTGTTTACTTTCGAAGCCTGTGCAGGCTCCTGGGCGTTAATCGCTGTGTTCGAGACGAACGTTAACAACACTGCAATGAATAAAATTTTTAAAGCTTTCATAATTATGTTTTTAAGTGTTAATATTCTGTTTCCAATTTACTGATAATTATTTTTCATCATAAATTCCCATTCCGGTCTGGCCAATCACCATAATCTTACCAAAATCGGGCAGGTGAACAACTTCAGGAACCGTAGCAGTGCCAAAGTCGAGGTAAACCAGCTTTTCGGTTTCAGAACCATTTCTGATAATATGTGCCCCTTCGGGACCGACAGGAAAAGTGATGGCATCACCCGCTTTGACGGCGATTTCACCATTTGGTGTACGCACAATCCCGGTGCCGCTGATGATGTAAAAAACCTCTTCGTTGGCTTCGTGATAATGGTAGCCATAAGCGTAATTCCCGGGAAGCAGTTCCACAAAAGTGGCGTTGCATTTTCCAACTTCTTGCTGAGGGATTATCGGTTTCACGGTAAACTGGTTGCCACCTTCACCCATTTGCTGACCTTGAATCGTTTTGTAGTTTTTAACTGTAAGTGTTTTCATTTTTTTTCCTTTTTAGTGATTGATATACCCGAAATTAAGGGGAACAAAAACCCTGTACAAACGGGTGTGTTACGCACCAACATGGTTAGAATTGTAGATTATCAGTTGTTTAGGGTGAGAAATATTTTTATAAATTTTACCTTCCGCCGGGCTATTAATGTTTTTAATTGATGGTTACTCTCTTTTAGAGATTAATTCTATTTTTGAAATAAATTTAAAGCAAGAAATATGCGAGAACTTGACTTGCGGTATCCCACCTGCCCGATACGAAATGTATTAAGCCGTTTTAGCGACAAATGGTCGTTGTTGATTTTGCTGAACCTGCGCGGGAAGGAGATTATGCGCTACAAAGAGTTGATGCTTGCAGTACCTGATATTTCGCAAAAGATGCTTTCGAGTACGCTGAAGCGGCTCGAAGAGGATCATTTAATTAGTCGGATGGCTTATGCCGAGATACCGCCACGGGTCGAATATTCGTTGACCGATACAGGTAAAAGCCTGATGCCCGCTATCGAGATGATGCTCGATTGGTCGCTGGCCCATTTCGAAGAGGTAACCAAATAGGTACAATGAACTTTTGGGCCGAATGCTTTTGCATGAAAGAGCAAATAATTGCAATCCAGCATGTATCTAATTCGGCCGGATATCCGTTGTCGTCTAATCCGAAATCAATTGGCAGGTTGGTCAACAGGAAAAGTTTCGTTTTATGATATGGCCTTTATTCAAGTCATTGTAAAATAAACTTGCTATATTTGGACATAAGGTATTAGTATTGGAGTTGTTCTAATAGCAAGATCTGAAAAATTGACATAAGTTTTACTATCATGACCGGATACAATAAAGGCATGCAATCGCGGGAAAGGATTATCAATCACTCGCGCGAAATATTTAACGAATTAGGGTTGGGCATTACGCTTAATAAGCTGGCCAAAGAGCTGAACGTAACACTTGGTATGCTGACCTATCATTTTGCAACGAAAGATTCTCTTTTTGTGGCTATTGCACAGGATTATCAATTGAAGCTCAACATGGTCCGTATTCATAATCCGGAGCCTCAGTTGAGTTTGTCATCGCTTTATGAACTGGCCGGAAGAGTAATGGATCTCCAGTACGGATTTCGTTGTGTAATGCGTTACATCGCTTCATCGTCATACAAGCAAACCGAGATTTTCGATCACCAAACCGCTCAGTTTATCCAGAGCAAAAGCCGCCTGCTTTACCTTACGACTAAATTGGTTGAGAGCGGCGAACTGCACAAATCGATTCTGGAGGGGAATAATTACAGGGTTTATCTTTTTGTCTTTACCAATTTGTTTACCAATTGGGCGATTAGCCTGGAGACCTACGATTACCCCGAAACCTATGAGTCGCTAAAACCGATCTATTTGAAAGGAATATTCCTTGCCTATTTGCCTTACTTAACCGAGCGCGGAAAAGAGGCTTTGAAGAGGGTGAATGTGGAATATTGACATTTTACCAAAGCGTTCGAACAAGCTTGCAATCTGTCTGTCTCTTCAATAAAAAGGGGCCAACCAAAGCCCCTTTGTCATTCGTTGTTTTTTAAGTTCGATGCTCAGAGTTTGCGACAAAGCGTTTTGGTTGTCGAATTAATCTCCATCGGCATGGTCATATCGTCGCCGGTTGCGGGATTTTTAAATTTCATGTTGATTTTCAATTTCATCAATACATCTGAAACCGAGAAGAGCCCGGTTTTACGTTCGATGTCGAGGGTACCTGCCTGATTGCCTTCGATGGCCATATCGATTTTAATGCCATTCTGCTCCAACTCCCCGTTGGTATTGATTATGGCCTTCATTGTAATATCCAACTGATTGTCGGTTATTGAGACAGCCTGAAAATCAGTCGTTATTTTGGCGAAGCCAAGATTGGGAATTTCAATGGTATTGCTCCACACATCGCCCTGTTCGGTTTCTTTGTCGGTAAAATAGCCAAATGTCTGTTCGAAATTGGTCTTGAACCCATCGGCGTTGTTAAAGGGTTTCAGCGCTTCGGCAATTTGCGGATTGGCGTTAACGCCTTTCAAAAGCGACTCGAAACCTTCGGCTTTTACTATTTTGCCCAGCGGGGTGACCACCAGTTGCAGTTTCCCGTTGATCATCCCTTCGAAAATCGGATATATCGGACTACTCTTATCGGGGCTTTCGCTGTCGAAACGGAAGGCTTGCCCCATTCCTTTGACATCCATCCGGATGGCTTGGTAACGATATTCGATGGCAAAATTCCCGTCAGCCAGTTTATCGGTGACATTCATTATCGACGATATCGTCATATTTTGTTCCATTTCTACCTTTTGGCCCATCATCTCCTGGACAATATCACCTTTTACATTGGCAATCAGTTCGTAACTCTCGCCCTTTTGCAGGTTTAACCGAATGGTCGTTTTGTTTGCGGCTGATGCCTGAAAACTTGTTGCCAGCCATAACGTGGCAAAAAACAGTGCGATGTAATGTTTCATAGTGCAAGCATTAGATTGGTAATGATATTCAAATGTAGTCGATTGGTCGCTGATATACAATAACAATTACAGCTCTCCCCAATTAAATTGATTGGGGTGTCGGCGCTTTTGTCTCAACCGTTTGTCCGATTCGTTATTTTTTATTTTTTTCATACTGAAAATCGAACGGGATATGCAACGGATTGTAGGGCTGCTTTTGTTATTGCTGATTATATCGGCCGGTTATGGCCAAAACAGCGAACGGATAGTATTGTTTTCGACCACAATGGGCGATATCAAATGCCGGTTGTACAACGACACGCCGCTGCACCGCGACAAATTTATTGCCGAGGCCAATAATGGCTTTTACAACGGAACGCTCTTTTACCGGGTCATCAAAGGTTTTATGATTCAGGGCGGAGGGAAGGATTCCAGAAACGCAGCTCCGGGTGCCCGTATCGGGTATGGCGATCCGGCATTTACAGTGAACGACGAAATCAGGGCCAACCATTTCCACAAGCGTGGTGCCTTGTGTGCCCCGCGCCAGCCCGATGCCGAGAACCCTTTTAAGCAGTCGGATATTTCGCAGTTTTTTATGATTCAGGGACGCCCCTATCGTTCTGGTGAGCTCGACACACTGGAGCTGGCGCGCAACCAGCCCATTCAACGCCAGATACGTTCGCGACTGATGACCCCCGAGATAACGGCCAAACTGAAGCAACTGAAAGAGGAAAACCGGGTGGAGGAGTTCCGGGCCATTGCCGACCCGATAAAGGAACAGATCGAGGCACAATTCCTGCTCCATCCCGAAAGGTTAAAATTTACCGACGAACAGCGAAAAGCCTATACCACGGTAGGCGGTTATCCGTTGCTCGACGGGCAATACACCATTTTTGGCGAGGTTATCAGTGGCCTGGAGGTGATAGACAAGATTGCAGCGCTGAAAACCGATGGCAACGACCGTCCGCTTGCCGATGTCAGGATAACCGTCAGAATAATCAATTAACCCATCGACCCGATACTGAAAAGCGCACCATCAATTTCTTTACCGGCGAAAAATAAAGGCGTGGGACAACTCCCAAAGCTTCCCCAAACAAAAAGTAGAGCCGCGAACTTTGTACATGGCTTCCCCAAACAAAAAGTGGAGCTATGCACATTTGTGCAA
>CAYOJD010000109.1:0-9749 GCA_964404205.1 uncultured Prolixibacteraceae bacterium | reverse complement strand
CGGGAAATTGAATCCGACCGCCTCACCGGGTTATCCGGCCGCCCGGAAGCCTTATCCGATTGGCCAAAACACCCTGTCCGACCGGGTAAAACCCTTTATTGCTGAAATAAATTTCTCAAAAGTCGTTGCCGGAAGTAATCAGCAGGAAGAACTCCGAAGGGGCAAGCGGAAGGTGCTATTGTGCCTGTTTGATGGAGAAGGCTATTCGTTTGCGGGGCATATCGACTTCGAGTACTTTAACCCTGACGTGCTGATGAAGTTTGACCACTTCGGAGGGGTCGCTGATAAAACGGTCGGCTATTTCGCTGATGTGTACCAATCCGTCCTGTTTCACTCCTACATCGACAAACGCCCCAAAGCGGGTGATATTGGTAACAATCCCGGGCAGTACCATGCCGGGTTGCAGGTCGGAAAGCGAATAGATGCCGTCGGCAAATTCGAAGACCTTGATGGCTGAACGGGGGTCGCGGCCGGGCTTGGCCAGTTCGGTGAGGATATCGTTCAGGGTGGGAAGCCCCACTTCGTCGGTGACATATTTTGTCAGTTCGAGCTCGCTCTTCAATGTCTCGCGGCCAATCAAATCGGCTACCTTGCATTTTTTGTCGCGGGCCATCTGCTCGACTACCGGATAGCGCTCGGGGTGAACGGCCGAATTGTCGAGAGGGTTTTCGCCTCCGCGGATGCGTAAAAAGCCGGCCGACTGTTCGAAAGCCTTTGGCCCCATGCGGGGAACTTTTTTAAGCTCTGAACGCGACTGGAACGCTCCGTTGGCTTTGCGGTATTCGACAATATTCTGTGCCAGCACCGGACCAAGTCCCGATACATAGGTAAGCAGGTGGCTGCTGGCGGTATTGACATCGACACCCACGGCATTGACACACGACTCGACCACCGTTTCGAGGCTCTTTTGCAACATCTTCTGGTCGACATCGTGCTGGTATTGGCCTACCCCAATGGCCTTGGGTTCAATTTTGACCAGTTCGGCCAGCGGATCCATCAACCGGCGGCCTATAGACACGGAACCGCGGACGGTAACATCGTATTGCGGAAACTCGTCGCGGGCTATTTTCGAAGCCGAATAGACCGAGGCGCCATCTTCGCTTACCATAAAAACCTGCAGGTCGCGGTCGAACCGTATCTTCTTGATAAAATGTTCGGTTTCGCGGCTGGCGGTGCCGTCGCCTATGGCAATGGCCTCAATCTTATAGCTGGCCACCATGGCCGAGACTTTGCGTATGGCCTGCGATACTTCGGATTGCGGCGGGTGAGGGTAGATGGTTTCGTTGTGCAGCAGATTGCCTTGCGCATCGAGGCAAACCACCTTGCAGCCTGTACGAAAACCGGGGTCGAGCGCCAACACCCGTTTCTGGCCGAGCGGAGCCGCCAGCAACAACTGACGCATATTTTCGGCAAATACTTTGATGGCTTCGGCATCGGCAGCCTCTTTCGAGAGGCCGAAGAATTCGGTCTCGATGGAGGGTGCCAGCAACCTTTTGTAGCTGTCGGTAACGGCAAGGGCTACCTGTTCGCCGCTGTGATTATGGCTTTTGACGAAATAATTGGTCAATCGTGCGAGGGTTTTCTCGTCATCGGGGGCAACGGAGAGTTTCAGGATGCCTTCGTTTTCGCCGCGCCGCATGGCCAGTAAGCGGTGAGAGGGACAACGTTTCAGCGGTTCGGCCATCGAAAAATAGTCGCGGTATTTGGCCCCTTCTTCCTCTTTCCCTTTCACAACGCTGGCCGTGATAACTGCTTCGCGTGCGAACGCATTTCGAACCATGTTTCGCGACTGCATATTTTCGCTTACCCATTCGGCAATAATGTCGCGGGCCCCGGCCAATGCCTCTTCCACATCGGCCACCTTATCGTTCAGAAAGGCGAGTGCGCGGCTTTCGGGATTGTTTTCGAACTGCTTCATGATAATTTTGGCCAGCGGTTCGAGCCCTTTTTCGCGGGCAATCATGGCACGGGTACGTCGTTTGGGTTTATAGGGCAGATAGATATCTTCCAGTTCGTTGCCATCCCAGCAACTCTCAATTCGTTCTTTCAGTTCGGGTGTCAGCAGTTGCTGTTCGTCGATGGTTTTGAGGATGGTGACTTTCCGTTTTTCGAGTTCATCGAGCCGTTCCAACTCGTCTTTGATGTTGGCTACAGCCACTTCGTCGAGACTGCCGGTGGCCTCTTTGCGGTAACGCGAGATAAAGGGTATAGTGGCCCCATCGCCCAACAGTTTAACGGTAGCGGCAACTTGTCGCTGTTCAATGCCCAGTTTGGCGGCAATAAGATGATTGATTTTTTCGGTAGTCATGGCTGCAAAAATAATCGTTTTGGCAGCATAAGCAGCTTTGAAAACCGAAAATCGGATTAGTTTTTAAGGATAATAAAGGTGAGATAACCCGCATAAAAAGTGAAAAAGATAATTCCTTCGGCACGGGTGATGATCCGCTTTTTCAGGATAAATGTGCTGAAGAAAAGCAGAAAACTGGCCAGCAGGGTCACCCCGATATCAAAATTGGCCCCCGGGTGAAGCGGCAATGGTTGGATGGTTGCCGTAAGGCCCAGAATCAGAAAGATGTTGAGGATATTGGAGCCGATGATATTCCCTACGGCGATATCCGGTTTTTTCTTCCACGCCGCGGTCAGCGAAGTGGCCAATTCGGGCAGTGAGGTGCCAATGGCCACGATGGTAAGCCCTATCATTGCATCGCTCATTCCCAGATAACGGGCAATCACTTTGGCCCCGTCGACAAAGAAATTACCGCCAAAGTAGAGGCCGGCAATGCCTGCCGTTACATAGATGGCCGAGATCCATATGGGTTTCAGCTTCGACTTGTCGCTCTCGATATCGTCGCCGGTGGCTATTTGAAAGGTGTAGTAGAGAAAGATTAAAAAGAAGCAGAGCAGGATTAAACCGTCGGTACGCGAAATCAGGTTGGCCGTGCCATTGTCGAGCAGGATATCGTTGCCGCAAATGGCTACGGTCAAAACGGCCAGGATGCCCAGTGGTATCTCTTTGTACTGTGTGTTCTTTTTGACTGTCAGCGGGAAAACAATGGCCGACAGGGCTACAATCAGCAGGATGTTGGCAATGTTGCTTCCCAGTACATTTCCCACCGCGATGGCGGTATTCCCTTTCAGGGCCGAAATGACGCTAATGGCCAGTTCGGGTGTCGATGTCCCTATGGCTACAATCGTTAGCCCGATAACCAAATCGGGGATATTGAAATGTTTGGCAATCGACGAAGCGCCGTTTACCATGGCATTCGCACTGACCATAATCAATATCAGTCCGCCAATCAAATAGAGGATACTCATCGGTTGTAATGTTGTTTGCGGTTTACCATTCAAATGGATTAAACAGGATGTTCCTTTTTTTTTTCAGTACCTTCGCTGCGAATCCATTGCATCAGCCGAAGCGGAGCGATAACTTTCGATGGATGACGCTTGATTTTCGTTTTAAAATAATGTAAATTGAGTTGATTTTCAGTAACTATTTATATTAAATCGAAAGCATATGAGCAATACCAAACGCAAAGTGGCACGCATGTGGTGGGACATCAAAGATGTTGCCTTTGTGGGGACCAATATCTCGAAAAAGAATGGCATGTTTATGTCGATGGCCAATGCCGTTCCTGTCGGTTCGGTTTATGCCATCAAAAAGAACCTTTTTGGGGCCTTGTCCGACGAAAACCTGGTTTTCTCGCAGAAAACGCTGGCGCAGAAGTATCCCGACTTTCCGCCTATCCTTTCCGACTCGGCGAAACCTCCCACCCAGTTCACCCTCGACAAGAGCAACGAAACCTCGGTTGAGGTGCTGGGTAGCCTGATAGAGTCGTCGCAGATAGCCGATATCAGTGCCGAGCTAAGCACCATAATCAAATCGGCCAAGAAACTGACGGTGAAGATTGAACAGTGGGGTATCGACTATATCGAAGAGGGGGAGTTGTCGCTCTTCTTTACCGAAAAAGCCAATGCCAACGATGCACGCATCAAAAAAATACTGAGTGGCGAGAACTATGTAGCTACCCGCGGGATATGGATTAAAGGGCTGTCGTTTAGTTACGATGTCGATCAGGAGACCATTGCACGGGTAAAAGCGATACTGGAAACCAAAAAGAGCGAACTGGCCAATGCCCATATTAACCTTGGGTTTAAGTCGGAACTGGAGCTCGATTTGGGGATTGAATTCAACGAAAAGTTTTATCCTTTCTTTAAGTTCCGCCAGATTAGGCCTGAAAATAAAGCCGACTATGCGATGGTGGCCGATGCTTCGCTGCCCGAGAATGATGTTTTTCTCGAAGATGTCAACTTTGCTGAACGCAACAGCTAATTGAAAATGTTATCTCCCCAGAAAGGTTCTCAAAACCGGATAGGGGAAAGCTCTGAGGCTTAACTGCCCAATTTGACTGAGTGTAAAATGTGGCTTGCCGGCATCCTAATAAATAACCCCTGAAGGTTTCAAAACCTTCAGGGGTTATGCTTTACAATCGCAACTTGCCCTGCAAGCCTACCACTGTTGGGCTCGAGGTGCACGCTGGTTGTCGTTGGCGGGAATTATTTATAACTATTTTAAATAAGCAGCGTATACATGACCAATAATAGTCAACCCAATAACTGAAATTGTATGGAAAGAAAAGATTTTATCAAAGGCTTTTTGGCCAGCGGGGGCATCTTTTTGGCTGCACCCACCCTTTTAAACTCTTGTTCGAAAGATGAGGGCATTGATGGCGATGGCGGCAATAGTGGCGGGGGTGGTTCAACCCTGGTGGCTTCGGTCGATTTGGCCAGCCCTGATTATTCGGCTTTAAAAATTACCGGAAACTATGCTTATAAAGGAAATGTAATCGTTTTTAACACCGGAGGCACCTATATGGCTTTCTCGAAAATCTGCACCCATCAGAATTGCACGGTGAAGTTCGACAATGGCTCTACCCGCATCGTGTGCGACTGTCATGGCTCTATCTTCAGCACCACAGGGGCAGTGGTCAACGGTCCGGCCCCAACGGCACTAAAAAAATATAGCGTCACCGTAAAAGGCGAAACGCTGGAGATTCGTTAACCAATAACTTACATGCTGCATCTTGCGGACAAGATGGGGTTGCCGGGCGGTCGGATAACCCGGTGGGGCGGTCGGATTCAATTTCCCGTTTCCCGGATAGGTTCCCCACCCGGTCGGATAGGGTGTTTTGGCTAATCGGATAAGGTCTCCGGGCGGTCGGATAACCCGGTGAGGCGGTCGGATTCAATTTCCCGCTTCCCGGATAGGTTCCCCACGCGGCCGAAGGGGTGTTTTACCCGGTCGGAATGGGTTATTGCTTGTCTTCCATCCAATATTCGGGGTCGATTTGGGTGGTTCGTTGTTCCCAGTAGGCCGGTGTCACTTTCTCTCCGTCGGCCGTTTTCAATGCCATCTGATAAACGGCAATCGTGGGGTTAAATTGCAGACTGGTTACCCCAAGGGTATATCGTTTAGGCTCTCCTTCGGCAGCGGGAGCCATTTCGGCAACCTTCACTTCGAGACCGTTCCCTTCGAGCAGGCGGGTCAGAAAGGCAAGCCGCTCTTCATCAATCCCTTTTTCGATAATGGTGCAACGGGTCCCGTTAATCTCTTCGACAAGATGTCCTGATGTTAATGGCATGACAGATTTTTTACTTGATAATACTCAATGTATCGATACTTCGGAAGAGGTCGCCGGCAAAGGTGAGGGCAATAATCCCTATAAAACAGACAACCAGTACCAAATCGCGGCTCAGTTCCGGTTTCAATGTTTCCATCGGTTCGTCGGCCTGGTCGATAAACATGGTACGGATAACGCGCAGATAGTTGTACAGCGAGAAGACCAAATTGGCGGCGGCAATGGAGAGCAGCCACCAGGCTCCGCTTCCCATGCCCGAAGTGAGCAGAAAGAGTTTGCCAAAGAAGCCTGCCGTGGGAGGTACACCGGCCAGCGAGAAGAGCGAGATGGCAAATACCAGCGCATATTTGCGGTTCGACTGGTAAAAGCCTTTAAAGTCGCTGATATTCTCTTTCCCGGTAGCGGTGGCTACGGCCTGTACAATGCTAAACATGGCAATATTGCTTACCATGTAGATGATGACAAAGAAGATTACCGAATCGATACTCAGTTTCGAAACGCCCGAAACCCCTACCAGAACAAACCCCATTTGCGAGATAGACGAAAAGGCCAGAAACCGTTTCAGGTTTTGCTGGCGCATGGCGAAGAGGTTTCCGATGGTCATGCTCAGTACCGCCATAATGCCTATCACATAGAGCCAGAGAGTCTGGAACTGACCGAAAAGCACGTAGAGAACGGTGAGCAGGATAAAGATAACCGATGCTTTCGAAACCACCGAGAGGTAGTTGGTTACCGGGGTGGGCGAACCTTCGTAGACATCGGCTGCCCATAGGTGAAACGGTACGGCCGAGAGTTTAAAGGCAAATCCGCTCAGGATAAAAAGGATGGCTACCGTACTGAGCATCGAGGGATGAAGATTGGCCTGTATATGGCTAAAACTAAGATTCCCTTCGGCACCGTAAAGGAGCGAAATCCCAAAGAGCGATATGGCTGTCGAGAATGCCGATGAAAAGACATATTTCAACCCGGCTTCGGCCGATTTCTTTTTCTCTTTATCGAAACTGGCCAGCGCGGTAAGGGGCAGGGTCGACAGTTCCATTCCCAGAAACAGGGTGAGGATATGGCCGCTCGAGAGCATCACATCGATACCCATCACGCTGGAGAGAATCAGGATGTAAAATTCAATCCCTTTGCGCGACCAGGCAATCCAGTGTACCGAGGCCATCGAGATTAGCAGCAACCCGAGGTTGATGATATTTTTTTGCAGGGCTATCAGGTGGTTGGTTTTGAAAAACTCCTGAAACAGCACGCCGTCGGAGAGCGGCAGGAAGCCGACAATCAGGTTGATGGCCAGCAGGGTGTTGACAATATGGATAAATCGTTTGGGCTTCTTGTCGACATCGGCCAGCGAAAGGATAAAGAGGACGATGATAATCAATCCAATCATCCATTCGAAGCGAAGCAGTAACAGTGATTCGAGGCTCATTTTTCAGTATATCAAGTTTTTTATTTGAAATGGTTATCAACGGGTTGTTGTTGGTTATTGCAGGGCAACCCGGCGGAAGATATGCAGCACATCGGCATCAATCAGGCTGGTGAGCCAGAAAGGGGCCAATCCGATAAATATTATCCCGGCAACCAGCAGCAGGGCGGCAAAGCGTTCGTTCCAGCTGGCATCGCGCAAGCTTTCGAACTCCTTGTTGGTAACGGTACCCCAGATGGCCATCCCGATGGCGCGCAGAATGTAAACTGCGGTGATCACGATGGAAGCAGCTGCCAGTACGGTGGCCAATTTAAAGAAGAACCCTTCGCGTTCCCACGAACCGACAAAGATGGTCATCTCGGATACAAACCCGCTAAAGCCGGGCAATCCCAGAGAGGTTAAACCGGCGATAAAGAATACAGTCCCGATAAAGGGCATCTGGCTCAGCATCCCGCCCAGCTCGTTGGCCTGACGGGTGTGTGCCCGTTCGTATATCATCCCGATGGCAGCAAAGAAGAGGGCGGTCATAATGCCGTGCGACACCATTTGCATCACCGCACCGGTAAAGGCCGTTTTGGTGAGCATGGCCACGCCCAGTACGACGAAGCCGCAATGGCTTACCGACGAGTAAGCGTTCATATATTTCAGGTCTTTTTGCATCAGTGTGGCAAAAGCCCCGTAGAAGATGGCAATCGACGCGAGGATAATAAAAATCCAGGCATATTGGGATGCCGCATCGGGGAAGAGCCAGGTAGAGACGCGCAGCAGCCCGTAGCCGCCCAGCTTCATTGAGATACCGGCCAGAAACATCGAGGCGGCAGTGGGTGCCGAGGAGTGGCCGTCGGGGGCCCAGGTGTGGAACGGGAACATGGCCGTAAAAACACCAAATCCGGTAAAGGTGAGCAAGTAAAAAATGGTTTGCGCGGCCAGCGGAAGCTGCATTTGTGCAATCTCCTGAATATTCCAGGTATAGTGGCCGCCATAGATTCCGGTAGTGAAGTAGAGGCCGATAATACCCAGGAAGACGAGTGTAGAACCGCCCATCAGCATCAGTGCCAGTTTCATCGCGTTATTCTCTTTTTTGCCGCTGCCCCAGATGCCAATCAGCAAATATTTGGGGATAACCGACAATTCGAGGAAGAAGAAGAGGGTAAAGAGGTCGAGTGAGATGAAAAAGCCGTAGGCCCCGAGGCTTAGAAAAATCAGAAAGAAAAAGAACTCTTTCACCTGTTTTTCGATATTCCATGAGACCAGTACCCCGGCTACGACCACCATGGCGGTGAGCAGGATCATAACCAGCGAAATGCCATCCACGCCAATGGCATAGTTGATGTGCAGCGGTGAGAACCATTCGGTGGTCGATCGAAAGAGCATTTGGGCTGTTTCGCCGGCGGCACGCATCGAACGGTAAAGCAGTGTAATCCATACTGCGGCCAGCAGTTGCACCATGCTTCCGCCAAGGGCAATCCGTTTGATATGCCGGTTATTCTGCGCTCCGATAACAGCCAGCGAGGTAACCAGCGGAATAAGGATAAGTAGATTGAGAATATTCATGGATTACAATGAATTGATAAGTGAGAGAATAACCAAAATAATCAACCCGCCGATAAAGACCATCGCATACGATTGTAATTTTCCGGATTGCAATCCTTTAATTGCACCCGAGAACGAGAGGCTTACTGCGCCCAGCGACTGCATGGCCCCATCGACAATGGTGCGGTCGAACCAGGCGGCCGGACGGCCTATCAGGTTGAAGAGTATTTTTTTGGTGACGAAGAGATAGATTTCGTCGATGTAGAATTTGCGGTAAACCGTCTGGTAGAAACCGCCCAAAGCGGCTGCAACCTGATTGGGCAGCTCGTTCGCTTTGCGGTACATCACCGTGGCAATCGCGATACTTATCAGCGAGAGCGATACGGCTATGGCAGATAATCCGAGGTGGAGAGGGGTTTCGATGGCTTTGCCGTCGGAAGTAATCCATTCCCCGAAAGGGAGGAAACCGGCTACTACTGCACCAATGGCCAGTACAATTAAAGGGATATTCATGGCCCACATTCCCTTTTCGTGGTTATGGGCATGAGGGGCGGGATTTTTATGCCAGAAGATATGGTAATAGAGCCTGAACATATAGAAGCTGGTGAGTGCACTGGTGAAAACGGCAATGACAAAGATGGCCCAATTCCCATGTTCGGCTGCGGTGAGAATCTGCTCTTTGCTGAAGAAACCGGCGAAAGGGGGGATTCCTGCAATAGCCAGACAGCCAATCAGAAAGGTGATATGGGTAATGGGCAACGATTTGCGCAGGCCGCCCATCTCCTTCATCTCGTTGGCATGAACGGCATGGATGACCGACCCTGCCCCCAGAAAGAGCAGTGCTTTAAAGAAGGCATGGGTGAAGAGATGCATCATCGACCCGGTGTAACCCAAACGGCTTTCGCCTTCCCATCCGGCAACGCCCAATGCAAAAATCATATAGGCAATCTGCGAAATGGTCGAGTAGGCCAGCACCCGTTTGATATCGGTTTGGGTCGTGGCGATAATGGCGGCAAAAAGGGCGGTGATGGCACCAATCCAGGCTACTGCCTGCAGTGCTTCTGGGGCACCAATGGCAAAAACAGGAAAGAGACGGGCTACCAGAAAGACACCGGCAACCACCATGGTGGCAGCATGTATCAAGGCCGAAACAGGTG
>CAYOJD010000108.1:0-10096 GCA_964404205.1 uncultured Prolixibacteraceae bacterium | reverse complement strand
AACGAATGTTGAAAAAATCAGGATTAGTAATCCAATAACCAAAGTGGTCATTGTTTTCCGTCCTGCTCCCTTCCACTCTTTCAGGATTAATCCCCACACATTGCTAAAAGTGACATTCAGCGACATGAGTATGCTCCATGAAAAGGCCATCGCGATACTTCCCTCTTCGAAAAAACTCTTTCCGATACCCAGCGCAAAAAATTGTGAATACCACAACACACCGGCCAATGCACAGAAAAGTAAATTATTGACCCATAATTTTGCAGGTAAAGAGAAATAATCGCCTACTGTTTTGTTTTTGATATTCTGGAAGATACAGTAGATGGCATTGGTAAGAAAACCTCCAAAAGTGACCATCAGGGTAGCCGGCAATGTGACAAATAATTTATCGGCTCCCATCGAGGCTGCTGCTTCAGCAATCGGTTTACCGGCTTCGAGTCCCAGGCTGAAACAGGCACTCATCACGCCGGCCAACAATGCAACCAATAAACCTTTTCCAAGGGCAAAATCCTTCACAGCAGCCCGTTTTTGCTCTTCAGTCATATTTTTAGCTCTAAGACTTCCGGCATAACCAATCACAGCTATACCAGCTATGGCCACACTAACGGCAATCAACAGAATGAGGCCTTTACCTTCAAAAAGATTGGTTCCGGCCATTAATGCAGGAATCAACGTGCCGAAAGCAGAGCAAGTTCCCAAAGCAATCGACTGCCCCATTGCTACGCCCAAATAGCGCATACTCAATCCAAAAGTGAGACCGCCAACGCCCCACAACACGCCATAGCCCATTGCCTTAAGCGCTGCCCCGTCGCCACTGAACAGAATTTCGAAAAGAGAAGAACCCTCCGGTACAGCCAGCAATGCACCAAGAAATGGGAAAAGCAACCAGGCAAAAACGCCCTGGACCAACCAGAAGCTCTCCCACGACCAGTTTTTAACTTTATTGATGGGCACATAGGAACTCGACTGTCCGAAACTTCCAATGGCAATGATGATAATCCCGAGGATAACACTCATAATGTTCAGATTTTAGTTCGTTATTAACAAGTTTTATTTGGTATGAAAGCTTTAGTCAACCAAAAATAGGTGAAAACCTTAAGGCAAATTTGTGATTGTTGGCATTTGATTTATACAAATTGGCAAACTCATCGCGTCAAACGATCCTGATGAATTTCATTACCTTTGCCGCTCATTTTGAACAAAAAAACAGACATGATTTCTGTCAAAAAATATTTTTCGGGATACCACGAACCCGGCGGCATTAGAGAATTGCTCATTCTGGCATTGCCGATGATTATTTCAACGGCCAGCGACGGCATAATGACCTTCACCGACAGGCTGTTTCTGGCCCGCGTTGGCTCTGAACAGATGAATGCCGCAATGGGTGGCGGTGTAGCTGTGCAAATGCTGATGTTCTTTTTTATTGGTTTAACCGGATATTCGACTGCGCTTGTTGCACAGTATTACGGGGCAAACGAAAATTCAAACTCCTCAAAAGCAGCTTTCCAGGCCATTTTGGTTACCATAGTGGCATGGCCGGTTATTATACTGGCTTTACCTTTAACCCACAGCTATTTCAATTTGATGAAGATATCTGAAGTGCAAATCGGGTACCAAATTGAATACATGAATATTCTGGCCTTTGGAGGTGTTTTCAGCATGATGCGATACACGATGGCCTGTTATTTCACTGGTGTCGGGAGAACAAAAATCGTCATGTCAGCAACGATAGTTGCACTGATAGTTAATGTAATACTCGACTATATCCTCATCTTTGGTAAGTTTGGAATGCCGGCTATGGGCGTTCGAGGTGCGGCAATAGCAACCGTTAGTGGTGCCTTCAGCGCCATTGTGGTCTTAACATTTGCCTATTTCAGCAAACAAAACCGAACCGAATTCTCGATACTGAAATCGTTCACTTTCGATTGGAAAATCATGAAGAAACTGCTCTATTTCGGCTATCCGGCAGGCCTCGAAATGTTTTTGAACTTTTTAGCCTTCTCGGTTATGATTTTTCTGTTTCACGCCAAAGGCGATACCGTTGCAACAGCAACCACTATCATGTTCAACTGGGATTTGGTTTCATTTATCCCATTGTTGGGAATCGAAATTGCTGTTACCAGTCTGGTTGGGCGCTACATGGGAGCCGAGCAGCCTTTGGTAGCCCGCCACGCAGCTATTTCAGGCATTAAAACAGGCATCTTCTACTCTGTTGTTATCTTGGGTTTATTTGTATTTATCCCTGAAACACTGGTTCGTGTATTTCACCCCGAAACTTTTAGCCAGGTATTCGAAGACGCTGTACCCATTGCCGTCAATATGATTCGGATTGCAGCTCTTTATGTGCTTGTCGAAGCAATGTTTGTAGGATTAGTCGGTGCATTGCGTGGTGCCGGCGACACTCATTTCACTATGATAGCCTCGGTAGTAGCACACTGGAGTTTCGTTCCGCTTTTATGGCTTTCGCTGAATGTTTTCAATTTCTCGATAGAATTCAGCTGGTTTTTAATTGTTCTCTTTTTTCTAATATTCAGCGGGGTGCTTTATCACAGATTCAGGAGTGGCAAATGGATGAAAATCAAAGTAATTCACTAAAAAAAAGGGAAATATGGTCAACATTTCCCTCTCTTTCAACTTCACTTTGAAATTATTCTTCCAATTCGAAAACAGCTTCAATTTCGACAGCAATATTTTCGGGAAGACTTGCAACTCCCATTGCACTTCGAGCACCAATCCCATTATCGGAGCCAAATACCTCAATAAAAAGCTCACTGCAACCATTAATAACATATGGATGACGGGTAAAATCGGGAGTTGCATTCACCATTCCAAGTACTTTTATTACTCGCTTCACCCGGTTTAATGACCCCAGTTTATGCTGTAGCGACGATAAAATGGACAGTCCAACCTGACGAGCAGCGGTTTTACCATCATCAGCATCCATATCGACACCAATTTTGCCTTTTACCAATGAACCATCAGTCAGAAAAGGGCCGTGACCCGAAACCCAGGCATACTTATGATCGATAAGTACCGGGGCATAAACTCCTTTCGGGGCAGGTGGCGGAGGAAGCACAACATTCAACAGTTTCAATCTCGATTCGTTATCCATACCATTTCAATTTTTCAGTTTTCTTTCGAAAAGAACATATCTCTTTTTTTTGATAAAGGTATAAACAAAAATACCATTCGTTCGTAAATTTCGATAACGAACTGCAATTATGCTGTTCTATCAAATTATTAATTCTTTGTTTCGAGTACATAAGTTGCTTTTTAAACTCGGTTGAAAGCGCTATTTTTGCACAGAAATTTTCTGACAGATAAATTCATACATAATGACTGATATTCAAAAAACAGTATTGATGATTCTCGATGGATGGGGAATCGGCGACCATAGCAAATCTGACGTTATTTACTCCACACCTACTCCGTTTATGGACCATCTTTGGGCCAATTACCCGCATAGCCAACTGCTTACTTCGGGCGAAAATGTTGGTTTGCCTGATGGCCAGATGGGAAACTCGGAAGTTGGGCACCTGAACATTGGAGCAGGTCGCGTGCTTTATCAGGATTTGGTCAAAATTAACAAAGCTATCCGCGAAAGAACGCTTTGGACTAATCCTCAAATTGTTAAAGCATTCACTTATGCCAAAGAAAACAACAAACAAGTCCATCTGTTGGGACTCATAGGTCCTGGAGGTGTGCATGCACTGAGTTCGCACATGGTGGCCCTATCGCAAATCGCTACCGACATGGGGCTTGAAAAGATTTTTATTCATGGGTTAACCGATGGCCGCGACACAGATCCCCGATCTGGCTATGGTTTCGTTGAAGAAGATTTGAAGAATCTGGCCGGAACTAAAGCCAAATTTGCCACGCTAATTGGCCGTTATTACGGAATGGATCGCGACAGCAACTGGGACCGGGTGAAACTCTCGTACAACCTGATGACCAAAGCTGAAGGGAAAAAAGCAAAAGATATTTTACAGGCAATCCAGGAATCGTACAACGAAGGAGTAACCGACGAGTTTATCAAACCGGTTGTTTTGACCGACGACAATGGCCAGCCACTTACTACCATTCAGGAAAACGATGTGGTTATCTGCTTTAATTTCCGTACCGATCGCCTGCGTCAAACCACAATTGTTTTTACACAAGAAAACCACCCCGAACAAGGCATGCATGTTATGCCCCTTCAGTGGTACACTATGACCAATTATAAAGCCAGTTTTAAAGGCATTCATGTTATTTTCGACAAAGACAATGTGTCAAATACTTTAGGCGAAGTGGTTTCAAATGCCGGATTAAAACAAATCCGTATAGCAGAAACCGAAAAATATGCCCACGTAACTTTCTTTTTCTCGGGTGGCCGCGAAGCAGAATTTCCGGGAGAAAACCGCATTCTGATTCCTTCGCCCAAAGTTGCGACTTACGATCTTCAACCCGAAATGTCAGCTCCGCTTGTAAAGGATGCCATCGTAAAAGAACTTAACCGGAAAAGTCCGGACTTTGTTTGTCTCAATTTTGCCAACGGTGACATGGTAGGCCACACAGGCGTCTATTCGGCCATCCAGAAAGCAATTGAAGCTGTCGATGGTTGTGTAAAGGAAGTTGTTGAAGCGGCCCGTGCCAATGGATACGATGTGTTGATTATTGCAGACCATGGAAATGCTGATAATGCCGTAAATCCCGATGGCAGCGAAAATACGGCTCACTCGCTCAACCCGGTCCCCTGTATCTGGGTAACCGAAAACAAATCGGCAAAACTAAAAAATGGTATTTTGGCTGATGTGGCACCAACCATTCTTTCCATCATGGGATTGGAAACTCCGGCTGAAATGTCTGGAAATGTTTTGATTGAAAAATAATTATATCGATTGATAGAGACAAAACCGGCAGGATTATCCAGTCGGTTTTGTTCCTTTTATACTTCCACTCTGCCGAAATTGTTATGATTGAAATAGGAAAAACAGTTGTCAGTCTCGATGTCTTTGAATCTCATTTTTGTTGCGACATTACCCAATGTAAAGGGGCTTGTTGTATCGAGGGCGATAGCGGTGCCCCGCTGACCGAAGATGAAGCAGTACAAATCAGAACCCTATATCCACAGTTTCGCGAATATCTCTCAGAAGAGAATCAAAAAGAAATTGAACGGCAGGGCTTTTCTGTAGTTGACACCGATGGCGATTTGGTAACCCCGATTGTTGGCCGCAACGAGTGTGTCTATACTTTTGTAGACAAAAATGGAGTTACCCTTTGTGCCATTGAAAAAGCGTGGCTTGAAAAAGAAATTTCATTTCGCAAGCCAGTTTCATGTCATCTTTTCCCTATCCGAATTACAGAATACAAGCGGTTCGATGCAATTAATTATCAGCAACTTCAAATTTGCAAACCAGGCCGTACCTGCGGTAAAAAAAAGAAACTTCCTCTTTGGAAATATCTGAAAGAACCGCTGATAAGAAAGTACGGCGAAACATGGTACTACGACCTTGAAATGGCTGCCAACCACATGAACAACAGCGATAGATAAAAGCCTCAGCAATTCTAAACCTGTAACGCTATAAAAAATTGCACTATTTAAAAATTTCTTTTGCTTCCTGATATCCTTCTGCCACTACAGTCATTTGGATATTGCTTTCATTTACCCCAACTGCATTTACCAAATATGAAGGCACGAGTCTTTCTCCATTACTCTCGGTTGTTGCCGGAGGAGCAAAAGGTTCACCTTTTGCCAATTGAATCGCCAATTCAGCAGCCGTATAAGCCATGGTCTTGATTGGCTTATAAACGGTCATCGTTTGGTTTCCTTTAATAATCTGCTGAATATTAGGCAAATCTGCATCCTGACCTGCCAGCGCCACTTTGCCTTCGAGTCCGCGCTCCTTTAATGCCTTCAAAACACCGAGTGCAATGGCATCGTTTCCTGCAATCACAGCGTCTATGGTGTTTTTGGTCGAATCGAGCATTGCGACTGCGTGGTTATATCCCTCTTCTTCAGTCCAATAATCGGCAAAATCATTATAAACCAAGATTATATTCCCGTTTTCAACCTCAGGCTGAATTACATTCATTTGTCCCAGATAAATCATCCGGCTATTGTTGTCGTAATTTGGGCCACCGATCAGCGCATAATTTCCTTTGGGTTTTATTCGGGTAATATATTCGGCCTGAATCTCGCCGATTTTAACATTATCTGTCGACACATAATAATCGAGCCAGCAATTGTTTATCAATCTGTCGTAAGCAATTACCTTGACATTTTTCTGATGAGCCAACTCAACAATTTCGCCTGCAGTAAACTGATTGACAGGAACTACCACCAAAACAGCCACACCCGAATTGATCATCTCCTTTGCCTGATGCATTTGCGTTTGTCCACCGTTGTCGGCTAGACTGACAATAGGTACCCCTCCGAGTTCATTGACCGCTTCTACAAAATAATTTTGGTCGTTCTTCCACCTGGAAGTTTCAAAACTATGAATCAGCAAACCAATCTTTGGCTTTCCTGAAGAACAGCCCAGCAGAACACCGCCTGCCAGGAAAAAAATCAACAAAATTTTGGCTTTCATAGCATTGGGGTTTTGTATTGTGAATCTGGATTTTTAAGGCTTGAAACTGAAAATTGCGTAGGAAGATAAACTTCGAAAACAATAAAGGCCCCTTTACGGGAGGAAGGCTACATTCATGTATATAAATTTAGGAAACAATTACTTAAAATACCACATTTTCAGGCAAAACATTGCAGCAAACTGCAAACTTGAAGAAGTACAACAAAATGCCGCGAATCATAAAACAAACCGTCCAATTTTTCGAAAAAAACAAGGCTTATCTTCTCAAAATCAATGTGTTTTATCCTAACTTTGTTAATCTTTATTAATTTAACAAATGTCGTACAACAGACAAAAAAGGGATAAAAACACATAATAAGCTTTATATCAACACATAGTGTAGTGCTAAAAAATTTCCCCCAATGTTTAATTCGCAAAAGAGACTCGAAATATTTTCAGCGAAACATTATCTTTGCAACGTATCATAGAAAATATGAAAAGATTACAGAAACATACAATCCCGGAAATGCTCCGGAATAGCTTTGAAAGCTACGGACAGCAGATTTCTCTGGTTTTTGTCGGAGAAAAGAACCGCACCTACGCCGATTTATCGAAAGAGGTTGTCCAACTCTCTCAGAGACTTATTGATAAAGGTATTCGCAAAGGAGACAAAGTTGCTTTGCTAAGCAGTAATATGCCCAACTGGGGTATCTCCTTCTTTGCTATTACATCGATTGGAGCTGTTGCAGTACCTATTTTGCCCGATTTTTCTGAAAACGAGATCAAAAATATCATCAGCCATTCAGAAGCCCGAGCAATTTTCATTTCTGAGAATTTGATTTCCAGGCTTGGAAATGACGAACTGGACAAATTTGAGTTGGCAATTCTGGTAGATAACCTTGAAAATATTATTGATAAAGCCATTAGTGGCTCTGCCGATGAAAAACAGGCCGAAGTTGATGAAGACGATTTGGCTTCGATAATTTATACATCGGGTACCACCGGAAAATCGAAAGGGGTTATGCTCACACATCGCAACATTGTGTGGGATGCGCAACAGTGTGCAACGATTCAGCCCATTAAGTCATCTGACAGATTCTTGTCGATGCTTCCTCTTTCGCATACATTTGAAAATACATTAGGATTATTGTTGCCTGTAATGTTTGGGGCATCAGTTCATTACATGAAAAAGCCACCGACACCATCGGTAATGATTCCGGCATTGAAGCAGGTAAAACCCACCATCATGCTTTCCGTTCCGCTGATTATCGAAAAAATATTTCGAAAACAGATTGAGCCCAAATTCAACAGTAACTTTTTGATTAAAGAGCTTTATAAAATTGCTCCGGTTCGAAAGATGCTAAACAAAGTTGCAGGTAAAAAACTGATGAAAACCTTTGGTGGACAGGTTCATTTCTTCGGAATAGGCGGAGCAAAGCTCGATGGTACCGTCGAAAAATTCCTTCGTGAAGCAAAATTTCCCTATGCCATTGGCTACGGGCTTACCGAAACGGCTCCAATGATTGCCGGAGCCGGTCCTTTCCGTACACGTTGGCAGGCTGTCGGACCAGTAATGGAAGGTGTGGAAATGAAAATTAACCATCCCGATACAAAAACCGGCGAAGGTGAAATATGGGCAAAAGGACCCAATGTAATGAAAGGTTATTATAAAGAACCTGAGCTAACAGCCGAAGTCATTACAGAAGATGGCTGGTTTAAAACCGGCGACCTTGGCGCTTTCGACAAAGATGGCTATCTGCATATCAGAGGCCGGTTAAAAAGTATGATTTTAGGGGCATCAGGCGAGAATATTTATCCCGAAGAGATTGAATCGGTAATCAATAATTTCCATCATGTTCTCGAATCGTTGGTTATTGAACGAAAAGGACGCTTAGTTGCGCTGGTTCACCTTAATATGGAAGAACTGGAAGCCAAATACAACCATTTGCGCGAACAGGCAGGTCAGTTGCGTGAGCAAGCCGGACAATTAAAAGAACAGGCCGAACAGATTTATAACCAAAAAATTGACGAACTGCTTATTGAGTTAAAAAATTATGTGAATTCGAGGGTAAATAAATTTTCTCAAGTGCAATTGGTTCTTGTTCAGACAACACCATTTGAACGAACTCCGACACAAAAAATCAAGCGTTTTCTCTACGCATGATCAATCATGATATTTTTGTTAAAGTCCGTATCGCGAAAGCCTTGCGGATTTTTTTTTCACCAATATCTGGTTAATTTAGTGGCTTGCAAAAAAGCCGAAAATATCTCCAAAAATGGCCGGTAAAAAAACGATGGTTATCACAGGCGGGGCGCAAGGCATTGGATTGGCAACTGCTCGGTATTTCCTCGGGAAAGGCTGGAATGTCGTCGTTTGGGATGCTGATATTGAAGCAAACCACGAATTCGCTGCCAAAAATCAAAATTCAAATCTTATTGTTTTACACACAGACGTGTCCTCTGAAGCCGATGTAATAAACGCATTTAACAAGACTATCGAATATTTCAGCAGAATCGATGTTTTAGTAAACAATGCTGCAATTGCATGCAACAAACCCATTGGCGAATTAACATATTTCGAATGGAAAAATGTGATAGGAGTAAACCTTTCGGGCGCATTTCTTTGTTCGAAATATTGTGCTGAACAGCTGAAACAAACCAACGGGAGAATTATCAATATCGCTTCAACCCGGGCATTTCAATCGGAAGCCAATACCGAAGCCTACAGTGCATCAAAAGGGGGAATTATTGCTCTTACACATGCATTGGCAGTGAGCCTTGGACCTTTCGTTACAGTCAACTCTATTGCGCCCGGATGGATCGATGTTTCTGCCTCAAAGAAATCATCAATTGCGGGGCAGATCGAGCTTTCTGAACAGGATCATTTGCAACATCCCGCAGGCCGGGTAGGAATTGCAGACGATATCGTTAACATGATAGACTTTCTTGCCAATGAGAAAAATAGTTTTATTACCGGGCAGAATTTCACCATTGACGGCGGAATGACCCGAAAAATGATATATGTCTAAAGATTTACTGATTACATAAAACCCCAAACGAATTATGAAACTCACAAATTTGTATTTACTTTTTTGCGGTATAATTTTGGCCTCGTGCGCCACCAAAAATATTGAACCACCCGTTCCGGTTATGCCTATACCAACCGCAAAACAATTGGCGTGGCACGAAATGGAACAATACGCTTTTGTTCATTTCACCACCAATACTTTTACCGGTAAAGAATGGGGGTTCGGAGACGAAACCCCTGAAGTTTTCAACCCAGGCAAAGTTGACGTAAATCAATGGGTGACAACATTGAAAGCTGCCGGCATGAAAGGACTGATACTGACCTGTAAACATCACGACGGTTTCTGCCTGTGGCCAAGCCAGTTCACAGAACACTCCGTAAAAAACAGCAAATGGAAGGATGGTAAAGGAGATTTAGTTCGCGAAGTAGCTGATGCATGCCATCAAAACGGACTTAAGTTTGGTATTTATCTTTCACCTTGGGATCGGAACCATCCCCAATACGGTTCGCCCCAATATAT
>CAYOJD010000107.1:0-10341 GCA_964404205.1 uncultured Prolixibacteraceae bacterium | reverse complement strand
CAGCAAATAGGAAAGATTGTTGTTTTCCGTTGACCACGATAAATAGCCAATGTTGTTTTCAGAGAATTCGTGTTGAAAAGTTATATTCCCCCCCAAACGTTCAACGTGGTAGCTTAACTCTTCCTCTTTGATAAAAAATGGATTGACAATCAAATTGGTTTTTTCGAGAATAATTGCGGGTTGAATAAACTTCAATTCTGCCGATATCGGGAAAAATCGCGAGTGTTTGGCTTTTAATACCAACTTGCGGGCTCCGCCAAGGAATTGCCTTCGGGTGATTTCGGCCGAGACCCTAAAATTGTCGGCAGAACCATAACCAACACCTGTTTCAATTGACCAGCGCGGTTTCTCTTTCATCTGAATAATTACCGGAAGCTTGCCATTACTCATGCTATCGCGAAGCGAGCGTACCACCACATACTGAAAAAGGTCGGTATCGAAGAGTTTCTGCTGTGTCTTTTCCAGTAGCGCTTTTGAATAAAGTTCTCCTTCACGGTATTTCAGCTGATTTCTGATATAACTTTCGGGCACATGGCTGTCGCTGTGTATATTGGTGGAGCCAAAGGTGGTTTCAGGGCCCGTTACGATGTTGTAGGTGATATTAACTTTTGCGGTGTCGGGGGTTAGGCTAAGTTTGTGGTTCACGCTTGTAAACGGGTATCCCACATCAGATAACGCTTTCTCAATAATTACGGTAGACCCGCTTACCGATTCATCCTTGAATATTTCTCCGGTTCTGGTCAGGATAACTGTTTTACAACTATCGATAAGTCGGCTCAGTTTTGAGTTATCGGTTAAAGCCAGTTTTACACTGTCGATCAAAACTGGGATGCCTTCATCGATTCGAATGGTAATTTGTAATGTTTTTCGCTCGTTATTCCTTCCTAATTCAGGAACAAGAGTGGCATTCAAGTATCCATTTTGCTGATAATATTTCTGAAGCCTATCAATATCGCTACGGAAAGTAAATGTTGAAAACCGAGGTTTGCGTTTCCAGAATAGAGCCTTGTCTTTCAGCGAATTGGCGCGAGTGTTCATCTGCTCCTTCAGCGCCTGGCTTTTCAGTTTTTCGTTGCCTTCGAATTTGACCGACAATATTTTATAGTCGGTTTGAGCATAGAGGCTACCTGTTGCACCCCAAAGCACAATCAGCAGAACCCCTTTCGTTAACCAACGTCCAAATTTTGTCATACACATAAATAACCAAACCAAATCAAGTTAACAAAAATATACCGTTTTTGGATTAGTATTTAGCCAAAATTTCATCGGATATTATAGTATTCGAGGCTTACGGGATAAAATTACACCATTGATTGTAGCAGAGTTGTGGCTGTGGAACAAAAAGAAATCTTTCCGGGTCTTCCTCAAATTGAGTATAGATGGGTTTTCCCGACTCAATATTGAACTGGAGGTACGGTTCAGGTATCTTAACAATAATCTCGCAAGCGTTATAGTTGTCGTTTTTTTTCCACTCGATTTTCCCGGAAGGGGAGAGTATAGGAAACCATGCCAAACCTTTATGTTTGCGGACATCATCGTACTCAAACCCATAAGCACGATCGCACCAAGCTCCAAAGGTAAGGGGTTTGGTACGATTGGCACTGATGGTTGCATGTGCCCAGCCGGGCGGGACAATGACGATATCTCCCGGCCGGGCTGTAACTGCAAAACAGCGGCCGGGATCGTTTTCCGCTTTCTCCTGCATGTAGATTATGGCTTCGCCCGACCAAATTTCATATACTTCGGGGGTAGACCATCCCGACTTGGGCGAAACTTTATGCATATGCCCCTGGCTCCTGACGGGCTCGTTCCCCAATTGTCCGGCTGCATAGGTTACAGCACCATACAAGAGGTGCATTTCACGAAGTTGATTCAGGTGCTTTTTCTTTCCGACATCCATTGCTATGGAATATACCGGATCTGGGCCACTGCATTCCGGATTTTGCAGACTCTTTCGGATGGCGTCGAGCTTGCGGTTTTCTACTTCAGGGCCAAAAACACCGGCCCCGTATTGAAACCCCATTGGGTTTTCAATCGGGACAATATCGAATCCGGGATAAAATTCCATTACATTATTATTGAATGATGATTCCTTTGTCGTTGTGTTGCAGGTTATAACTTGATATTGTGGTGATACTTTCTCCTGGAAGTGTAATTTCCTTTTGCTTGCCGGCCACGAATGATAGCTGCGGATTAAGCTGAAATCCGGATGCATTGATTGCAGCCGCTGTTACTTGATAGAGGTTGAGCGTTTTGCCTTCGAAAGTTGCAATTTGTGGTTGGACAGTGACTGGCTCTTTCGTTTTGTTTAGAATAAAAAGAGATAACTCTCCGGCTGGGCTAATCAATGCAGAAGCCACCACTGCGCTGTCCGGAAGGCTGGTCGTGCAGCTCACCGATTTTGAGTATTTCGACAGAAATCGCGATATAATAGCAAAACCATAGTAGGCTTCATTTTCAGGGTTAATCGTGTTGTAGTATTCGCGTTTGTCGCGATCGTAAGTGGCAATTAATTGCCATTGTCCATCGAGGTTCCCACGGTTGGTGAAGCTCCACCGGTTAAATCCGTCAACCCCTGCTCGCATAGCCCTAATCACGTCGTTGGCATTCGACATGGCTGCTGTAAACGATTTTTGGCTTGGGTTGTCGCTACCGTAACCCAACTTCATGTTCCCGTATTCAGTCATAAAGAAGGGTTTGTTATTGGCATGTGCAAAGTTGGCCCAACGTTTTAGGTTGGCTTCCCCCTCTGCCGTAACCCCATCGTAACTGTGGATGTCTATCGCTCCAAGCCATTGGACGAATGTTAGTTTTGATTCATCGAATGGCGGCATACTGGTCCAGTCGGGACCAGAGATGGGGATATCGATGGCTCTGGCCTTGAACTCTTGGTTGAGTCGCTCCCATGCCTCGTTGATTGAACCTTTGGCATCGCCATATTCCCACCAGTATCCCCACGGACCGCCTGGGGGCTCATTGGTCATACAGAAATATCGGATACAGCTATAGCCTTTGGTTTTTGTCAGGTGTTCGAGCAGCGTGGCAATACCATCGACAAAATCATTCAGGTTAGCAGGTGCACTTATTAGAGGGTGGACACCGGGATAGCTGTTCCAATCGACATATCCCCACATTTGTTGTAGAAAAACGTCGGCATTGTTTTGCTGGCACCAATCGAGAATTTTATAGAGTGCTTGCATTTCTTCATTTTCCCAGTCGAATCTTCTGCGCTCAGGTTCGTACATCCGCTGGCTAAGTTCCACTCTTACAAAGTTTAATCCCAGCCACGAAGCGTGATTGTATATTTGTTCCCATGCTTTTGTGTTGGATACCGGCGGGTTACCTCCGTAGGCGCTTCCTCTTGGCGCAACACTCCTTACTTGTATTTTGTACTTTTCGTTATTCAGTGGCAACTCTTTGCTGATGGCATGCCACGAGGCACCCATTCCACCTGCCATTTGACGGATAACGACCGAGGGATCGACATCGATGATGGCTTTTGTCTTGTTCTTCGTGGTACACGAAGCCGATAGAATCAGGAACATGACGAATAATGCAATTTTGTTCATATTTATCTTGTGTTTAATGTCTTACATAACCGAGCATAGTGGCACATTCTTTACCGGCTGATGTACCGTGTGGCCGCATTGTATATTGACCAACTACAGCGGGAACAATAAATGTTTCAGCATAATGAACAACAAATGGTTCGAAGTTTCCGGCAGGACTCTCAACAACTATCTCGTCGCCTTCGACAAGGCAAATAACATGAACCCCGCCCTTGGTATTCATTTCCACCTTCTTGGTGAACCAGTGCCGTCGTGTTTCGATAAACTCCCGTTCATGTAATCCTGTACGTTCTTCAGTCCAACCATCGCCTTCTGCCACTTTTACAATGCGGTTAACCAGATTTTCACGGGTCCAATCGGTTGTCCTGTCCCATTGGATATTCTTTTTCCCATGTTCGATATTGATAGGGCGCGGTTTCCCATCCATGCCCACACGGCCCCAATCCCAAAGCTTGAAAGTAAAGATATAGGGTGTTGCACTGATTTCGAGCACCATGCTGTTCTTGCCCGAACAGTGAACGGTTCCTGCCGGAATGAGCATATGGTCGTGCTTTTTAACAGGCCAGACTTGCACATGCTTCTCCGTGTCAAATGATTTAACCCCTTGTTGTGCCATTTCGAGTTCATTTATCATGGCATCGGGGTCGATACCTTCTTTCAGTCCGAGGTAGACAACAGCATCTTCTTTGGCATCAAGCAAATAATAGCTTTCGTCCTGAGTATAGTGTAGCCCAAATTTTTCCTGAATGTATTCGGTTAGCGGGTGTACCTGCAAGCTGAGATGGCCTCCCTCCATGGTGTCGAGGAAGTCGAACCGAATCGGAAATTCATCGCCAAAGCGCCCATGTACCGGCTCGCCCAACAGGGCATGCGGATGTCGAAAAACCAGATTTATTGAGGGTATCTCGACAATGTCATCACCAAACTGCAAAAGCAGGCTATTCTCTTCAGGCACACAATTGAAGCACCATGCGTAGTTAGGGGCTGAGGGAGCGAGGTTGCACACCTCTTTCATCCATTGTCCACCCCAAGGCCCAGGATCAAAAAACGGGACTACGCTAAAAGGGCGGGCTACAGCTTGCTCCATCGCATCGAGAGCTGCTTTCCCTTCAATCAGGTTTGGCATATTTGCCTTATTGGTATCGAGAAGAAAATCCCATTGATCGAAAAGCTGTTTTTTTAACCGATCACAAATTCGCCAATCGACAAAATATCCCTGTTTGTACAAGAGCATCCAGTCGGCCGTATTGCGGTTGCTTAATCCCAGATTGTCGACCAAATGTTGCCTCATGCGCAGCTGAATTTCCCAACGGGCCATGTCGGCATAAACCAGAATCGACGAATCCTGAAAAGAAGTCTTGGGCCAAAGCATAGATGCCCCTGTGCCAAAAATAACCACTACACCTTCGGTAATCGATTCGATTTGTTGCTTTGCCAGTCTTAATTTTTCCGGGTCAAAAAAATCTTCGAGAGTTAAGCGGGTCAAATAGCCAAAGATGCGATCGTCCGTAACATCGGGGTAAGTCTTAATTTTAATCTCCTCTTCGGACAACATCAAGTCGCGCGATTCGATAAACAGTTTGTGGTCTACCCCGTTTTTTAGCTGCTCAACAAGTTCTTCATAAATAATCCCTTGGTAAGTTTCAATTACGACCACTTTTCGCGAAGGAGAGAGTTCCAAAATAGCGGTGTTGAGTTGTTTGCAGATGTTGCTCCACCCTTTGACAACGTTGTAATTCTCTCCGTGAACCTTGATAGTTGGTTGCGCGTTGAACTGAGATTTGTGTTTAATATATTGATTCATAATTCAGTATCAAATCTATGATTGGGGTTGAAGATTCTGACGGACTAGAAAATCAGCTCCGAAAAGCGCTGCAGAGTCGGGGTAAGCAGCTTCAATTAGTTGTACTTTTCCCCAGGGTGTCCAGGCCTGCTCGTCGATGCGCTTTTGCAGAGCAGGAAGGATTTGCGCTGCGCTCTTCATAATTCCTCCACCGATAATGATTTTTTCGGGGTCGAAAGCGTGAATCATGGTTATAATGCCGGCAGCCCATACTGAAAGACAATGGTCAACTACCGATTGGGCTACTATGTCGTTCTCGCTGGCCAGCCTAAAGAGCGTTTTGTAGTCAGGGATTTCTTCGTCCCGAAATCTGCTTTCGTGAAATTTTGGATGCGATTGAATTAGTTCGGGCAATCTCCAGGTTGAAGCTTCGGCCTCCATGCAACCCACTGAACCGCAGGTGCAACGGCTTCCCCGATGGTTAACTGTAAAATGGCCTCCCAAATTGCCAGCCTGAAAGTGCTTTCCTTTCAGCAGGTTTCCTTCTATCAGCACAGCCGAACCAATACCGGTTCCAAGGGTAACCATTACAAGGTTGTTGCACCCTTGTCCTGCCCCCGATTGCCACTCGCCCAACAATGCCATTCGTGCATCGTTTTCGGCAAAAAGAGGTACATCCCAGTTTCGTTTAGCCCATTCAACCAAGTCAATATCGGGGCCATCGTCGTATTTTTGATTGGTTGAGATTACGCGGCTATTGTTGGAATCGACAAGCCCGGCAAACGAAAAACCGATGCCCAATATTTCTGTTGCAGCAATACTATTGGCATTTAGCATAAAGTCGATAGTGCTTTTCAATTCTGGCAATTGTATCTTAAGTCCTTTGGCCGATTGTGCTTTTACCTCACAACGGTCGATGAGTTTCCCATAACTTAGGAGTCCTATTTTGATGATAGTCCCACCCAAATCAATAGCGATTGTATACTTAGCGGCTTTCATTATCTTCATTTATGGTTACCAGTCGGAGTTTTGTACAAATTTCGGCGAGCCGTCAATTTCAAGTAATCGGGCAGTAAAACCATTTTGGGCAATGGTCTCATAATCATGACCTGCATCAGCGGGCCAACAGGCGCCAACTATTAATTCGCAATCGCCTGTGTTGGCCAACCGATGAGCAGTGTTCCCGCCAATATAATGTAGGCTCCCGGGACTTACCTCTTCGCCCCAGGTGTTATTATTCTGATCCATAAGAATTAACATTCCTTTTCCAGCTACTCCCCAGTAAAATTCAGCACGGTCAGACTTCAAATGGAAATGTCCCTTGGTCATAAAATATTCATTGCCAACCTTACCGGGCATTATGGTAGAAACGCCAAAAAAGAGTGCCCCTTGGGTTCCTTCGGCTACTGGTAACCACGATTGTACAGCGTAAACTGACGTTTCGGGGGCAATTGCGCGCGCGGCTATCTGGTCGCGAAATATCGAGGCCACCTCTTTCATTGCTCGGGTTTGATAAGCAATCGGTTCTCCCGAAAGGGTAAAATCTTCTAACCGAATTTGAACGGGTGCTTTTATGATAGCGAGATGTTTCATTGATAATCGGGATTGATGGTGTAATAGTTGTATTGCGGTTGTTGCCCTATTTTGAGATATCTTCGGCTAATAACCGGCTTGTTATTAGCCGAAGTGAACTGAGCAATGAGGAGATAGCCTCCTGCCTTTTCAGGAAGTTCAATTGAAACGGGTATGTCAGTCCGAAGAAATGGGGCAAGCGCAACAGATTGGCTTAGCGAAATTACTTCAATCCCCTGTTCGTCGATTAGCCTGATAACCACATTTCCATTGGCCGGAGCCGAAAAATTGTTGATGCCGATAAGGTTGAAAAGCAACTTTGAACCGGATTGATGAGGTTCTTTCATTTTTAAATAGCGTTCGTCAGGGAGATTGATGTAAGTAGCCACTGGAGCAAAGGCGTGTTTGAACCATTTTAACGTAGGCGAAGGTTTCAAATCTTTAATATTGTCGACAAACCAGTCGCCAGTGTAACCATAGTTATTGGTAAGATGGCAGAAAGCCAGCACGCCGGCTATAGAAGGGTTACTCCTGAGCCACTCGGTTTCGAGCTGCATCCAGTAAGCCTGAAATTCCCGGTTTTGTTCAGGCGAAGAATTTTTACCCAGGTAATGTTCGTAGGCTTCCACGGTAAGCTTGCTGGGTATACCATTTCGCCAAAGCCATATCCAGCCATATTCGTTGACAAGTTGGGCCGCTCCGGCGTTTTGAATCTCGTCTATCGCGCCTGGCGAAAAATCCAAATCTCCCAGTGGATAAAAATTCCGGTTCGCGCCGGGTTGTAACCAATTAACAACGCCCTGATAGGGATGTGGCTCATCCATTTCGTCCGACTCCATTTGCTCAGCAGTCATATACCCTGAGTCCCAGATGCGGGACGGATCGAGCTTTTTAAGCTCCGGAATAAGTTGGTTCCCAATGTATCCATCCCAGTTTTCGTTGATGGCATCCCAAATAACGATGCTGGGATGTGAGCCATCGCTCCAAACCCAATCGGTATATTCTTTGCGAATTTGGTCGTCCCAACCATGGTTTTGCCAATAGAGCCACTCGTTTTGAAACATCAGGCCATTCTCATCGGCCAAATCGTACCAGAAATCGGGTACAATGCCCACGCAAATTCGCATCATGTTCCAGTTGAGCTCTTTCGAATAGTTGATGAGCAATTTTTTTACCCATTCGCGATCCCAAACCAAATTTCCGCAATCGGGATCTTCGAAAAAGCGTTGAAGCGTGATATTGGTACCGCGCAGTATTGTCTTTTCTCCGTTCAGGTAAAAGAATTTACCTTTACGGGTAAAGTCGCGCATCCCAAAGTTTTTGGTGTTCTGGTCTGAGGGTTCATTCCCGAATGAGATGCTGGTGATTGCTTCATAGAGAAATGGTTCGTCAGGAGTCCACTTCCTGAAGTTATTCATTGGTATGTCGATGGTTGCTTCAGTTAAATTATCGCGCTTTGCATTGAATCTACCCGATTTTGATGTAACAATTTCCCCTGATTTCTTCTCCCTTATGACGATATTGATTGTCACAGAATCGCTCATTGCGTCGCCATAAAAGATTTGTGCTGGTTTAAAGTTTCGCAACTGCAGTTTTGCAGTCAGCTTTTTCTCGGCTACCGACGGCAGCAAAAGCACTCTGTTGAGGCGTACAGCACCACTAAACGAGAGTTGGACATCGTCCCAAATTCCGGGAAGATAATGCTCCTTTTCTTTATCCGTTCCACCGGCCGCTTCGGAAGGTAACCAAATGCGATCGCCAACTTTGATTAGAATTTCATTTTCGGCACCAAATTTCAGCCCTTTCCCCAGCGGAAATTCAACAGGTGTGTAACAGGCCATAGAACTTCCCAAATCGATACCGTTCAGGTAAACCTGTGTAACATACTGGCTTTTCTTGATGGTGATAATGCCTTCTTTATCCGAAAGTTCTGCCGGAATAAATATTTTTTTGCGGTACCAGCTATAGCGTGGCGTGTAATCGATATTGTAAAGATTATGCTGTTCTTTGGCATCGACTTTTTCCGGACGTTTGAAGAACTTGTCGTAATCCTCAATTTTGGGTATTGCCAGATGCGCCAGTCCAGGGACTGGAATTTTTCGGCTAAACTTTGCAGGAGGAAAAGCGTTGGTGGTTTGCTCGAAATCCCAGATACCATTCAACGGAATCTGGTGTGGCCATTCGGCCGCTGGCAAAATGCCACTGAGGCAAACGAGTGATAGCAAGGCTATTACAATTGATTTCATGCGGTTGGTTTTTAGAACGATGATCGTTTGTTGATAGTGAATGGGTTATCGATTTTTTCTTTTTGATTTTCAATTATCATCCGGGCCATTGAGCGGCCCATCGCGGCAAAATCGGTAGTGATAGTGGTTATTCCAGAGGCCACAATTCCTTTAAGGGGAGTTTCGTTGTACGAAATTATGCCGATCCGTTCCCCTAAATTAAAATTGTTGTTTTGTGCATATCGTACCAGATAATCCAGATCACGGTCATCAACCACAATGAAGCCATCGAAAGGACGGATGTCGAACTGCTGAATGTCGCTTACAATTTCGAAAGGGGCAGGATGTTGTTTGCAGTAATCGCGAAATCCGGTGATAATCTCTTTGAAGTGAGCGCGCTGCTGCCTGACGACCAAAACTAATCGTTGGTATTTTCCTGTCAAGTCGCGGTTTTGTTTCAGGACTCGGTAAATATCTCTTTCAAAATCCTGACAAACATAAGGATAGCGTAAATGATAATCTTTTCGTCCCTGATCGAGGATGAAAACTTTACCTGCCGGAAGCTTCCCAATAATTGTTTGTGCTTCGATTCCAAAAATTGGCATAATAATAAAGTGAGAATATTCGGTGATTGAGCCTTCCAGAATGGTCTGGAACATTTTTAAATTGTTGTGATGGAAAAAAATTTGTTCGCTTGCCTGATTGCCCAATGCCAACTTGAATGCGTCGTAAAGCTCCTCTTTATACGCAGTTAAGCGATCGAAAAGGAGCAGAATTTTATGCTTATGGTTGGTAACTTCACTTTGGACAAAATAACCCTTTCCCACCTGCGATGTAATAATTCCCCGCGATTTTAATTCGTTATATGCCATTAAAACGGTGTCCTGCGAGAGATGGTACTGGCTGCAGAGTTGATTCAGCGACGCGATTTTGTCACCTTTCTTTAAGTCCCCTGAATTGATGCTACGACATATTTCATTGACTATCTGTCGGTATTTTGGAGTGGAAAGGGTTTCGTCGATGACAATGTTATTTTTGTGTCTCACTGCAGTAGCTTCTGGGTAGTTCTATGCAAATATAGAAGTTTTATATGTCTAAAAAAGAGTTATGTATGAAAAATGTACTTCATTTGTATTTTTAATAAAAAAATAATGCTGCTAAGGCCCTAGTGTGGCCAAAGCAGCATTAATAG
>CAYOJD010000106.1:0-10627 GCA_964404205.1 uncultured Prolixibacteraceae bacterium | reverse complement strand
GGATATTTTATAGGAGGACGAAATGACAATTTTAATCAATATTATTATCTTTATCCATCAAATATTTTTATCATGATAAGAACCCTGTTTGCCTTTGCCATCATTATCATGGCAACAATTGCAAATGCCCAACAAGAAAAGGCCATGAAAAAATTTGCGAAAGATATTATCCCTACCACCAAAGGCGATTTGACCATCACCTTTATTGGCCACGGCACATTGATGCTTGAAGCCGGCGGCCATGTTGTTCATATCGATCCGGTGACGTCGGAAGCCGATTATACAAAACTGCCGAAAGCTGATTTGATTCTGATTACACACGAACACTCCGATCATCTCGATCTGAAAGCCATTTCCGATATCCGCCAATCTCAAACCAAAATTGTGGTAAGTACAAGCTGCGGCGATAAAGTTGAAGGCGCAACAACCCTGAAAAACGGAGAAAGCAAGCACTTTGCCGAATGGGCAATTGATGCTGTTCCGGCATACAATGTTGCACACAAAAGGCCCGACGGACATGTGTTCCACCCAAAAGGAAATGGCAACGGATATATAATTGGCTATGGCGGCAAGAAAATCTATATCGCCGGCGACACCGAAAACATTCCGGAGATGGCCGAACTTAAAAATATTGATATCGCTTTTCTGCCAATGAACCTTCCTTATACCATGACACCTGAAATGGTAGCTGCTGCCTGGAACAGTTTCCGACCTGCCATTCTCTATCCATATCACTTTGGCAAAACCGATACCGCCATTATCCAAAATCTGCTGAAAGATGAAAAAGTGGAGGTCCGCATCCGCGAGCTGCAATAAATGATTAAATCCCAATTATGAAAAGTCGGTTTTGCCGGCTTTTTTTATGATTCGGGCCTATATAACCATCATCTCTTTCCTCCATATCACAGGGATATCAACTCCGCATTCACTCCGCATCAACTCTCCATGGTTGGGGTGAACATGGCATGATGAAAGGGAGTTTGAATCGTGTCGATAGAATTCGATAATATTTGTCCAGCGACGTCATTCAACATATATTGGTGGTTTTGCACCGAATAGTTTGCAACCAGGCATCGGAAATCACTATTGTTCAGATTAACCCAAACGACAGAAAAAGTTAGCAATTATTTTACATCAGGATGACATAATTCTCCCTACATTTGACCAATCTAACAAAACAGTCAGAGAGTAACCAATAGGAATTCGAAATGAACACACAAGAGCCCGCCGACAAGCAGGAAATCATTTTACAAGCCGCTCACCGCCGACTTGGAGTATACGGTTTCGAAAAAACCACGATGAACGAAATAGCCCGCGATATTGGCATGTCGAAAGCGGCGCTTTACTATTATTACCCCGACAAGGAGGCAATTTTTAAAGCAGTGATTTCGAGAGATATGAATGAATATTTTGTACGGGTAGATCAAATCATCGCTTCGCAACAACCTGCTGATCAAATGATTCTCGAGTATGTCAGCCACCGCATCAAATACCTGAAGATTTTCATGAACATGAGCAAACTTCGGTCGGTCATTCTGGAAGAGATAAAACCATTGCTAAAAGAGATACTGCTCGATTTTAAAGTTAAAGAGGTTGGCAAGCTCGCCCAAATTATCGAAAAAGGAAACCAATCGGCTCTTTTCAACAGTGAGAATCCGCCACAGGATGCCCAACTTTTACTCGACGTAATGAAAGGGCTGCGCTTTTCGCTCGTACATCAAAAGACATTTGTCGAACTGAGTGACGAAGAGATTAGCATGCTCGACGAAAATTTTATCCGATTTACCAAATTCTATATCAAAGGATTAAAATACAAATAAATACAAAATAATATGGCAAACGAAACAGATGCAAAAAGTAAGAACGGCAAAAAAATCAGGGCCTATTTGATATTGGCCATTACAGTGGCAGTTCTGCTTTATTTTGGGTACAACTGGTACCGCGATTACAACTCGTACGAACAAACCGACGATGCTTACATTGATGCCGACAGGGTTTCGGTCAGCTCGAAAATGATGGGGCGCATCGCTAAAGTTTACGCGGTCGAGGGCGACGACGTAACGGCCGGCAAATTATTGGTTGAACTCGACAGTACCGATTTGGCCGCTCAACGTCAACAGGCCGAAGCGGCAGTTATTCAGGCTGAAACGGCTGCAACCCAATCGCTGGCACGGCTGAGGCTGGACGAGAAAAACCTGAAAGTACAACAAGTCAACCTCGAAAAGGCTAAAGAAGATTATGACAGGGCCAGCCGTCAACTGGAGGGAAATGTGATAACACGTGAGCAATACGACCACATCAAGAAAAGTTATGAGGTTGCGCTGGCCCAGCTCGACGTGATGACAGCCCAACTCGATGTAAGCAAAACATCGATCAGTAACTCCGAGCAGCTAATTAAAAGTGCAGAGTCGCAATTGAATACTATCAGTACACAGCTGCGCAATTCACGCATCTACGCCCCGTCGAACGGCAAAATTGCCAAACGGTGGCTTTTGCCTGGCGATGTGGCACAACCCGGTCAGTCTATTTTTACCATCACCAAATCGGATTCGCTTTATGTTACAGCCTTCTTTGAAGAGACAAAAATTGCGAACCTCAGTATTGGACAGCCAGTTAACTTTACAGTTGATGCCTATCCGGGGGTCAATTTCAGTGGCGCGATTACCTATATGGCCAGTAATACGGCAGCGCAGTTTTCGTTAATTCCGGCCAACAATGCTTCGGGCAATTTCACGAAAGTAACCCAACGTATTCCAATCAGGATGTCGATTTCGGGCTCAGACAACAACGGGAAATACAAGGAGATCAAACTGGCAGCCGGAATGTCGGCTTACATTAAAATTGCACACTAAGCGACGATGCACAAACTACCCGGAATAAAGCATTTGATTGCCTTTGTCAGGAAACAAAATGCAACATTCGATCCTACAGATCCCTCATACAAATGGTGGCTTTTGGGCAATGTGATGATTGGCACCTTTATGGCAGTCCTCGATGCCACCATTGTCAATGTTGGGTTACCCAAAATTATGGCCTCCTTTGGCGTTGGACTGGAGAAAATTGAATGGGTTTTGACAGCCTATATGCTCTCGACCGCGGTGATGCTACCCACATCGGGCTGGCTGGCCGACCGCTTTGGGTACAAAAGAGTCTATTTTCTCGGACTCTTCTTTTTCACACTCGGCTCTTTTCTGTGTGGCATATCAACAACCGAAAACCTCCTGATTATTTCACGTATTATTCAGGGATTGGGGGCCGGAAGCCTGATGCCCGTAGGGATGGCCATTATTACCCGCGAGTTTCCGCCCGAAAAGCGGGGCATCGCACTGGGTTTCTGGTCCATCTCGTCGGCTGCATCACTCTCGTTCGGCCCACTCATTGGCGGTTATCTGGTCGACTACTTTTCGTGGCCGCTGATTTTCGATGTCAATATCCCGGTAGGAATTGCGGGAATGCTGGCAACCGGGATCATCCAGAAAGAGTACCGTTCGTCCAATGCAGGGAAGTTCGATGCCGTTGGTTTTTTTGCCGTTATCATTTTCCTGCCGGTTTTACTCTATGCACTGGCCGAGGGAAATGCCTCGACCAATGCCGGCGGTTGGCACTCGCCACTAATTATTGGCTGTTTTATCGTTTCGGCTATTGCATTTATTGTCTTTATCGTCAACGAGCTCAAGGTAGAATACCCCTTGATAGACCTAAGGTTGCTCAAGGAGTACAATTTTGGAATCACCACCCTGGTCAGTTTCATATTTGGGATCGGGATGTTTGGGAGTACCTTTTTGTTGCCCCTCTATCTGCAAAATGCGCTTGGTTATACGGCCATTCAGGCTGGGGCCGTCTTTCTGCCGCTGGGCTTGATTCAGGGAATTGCGGCACCGCTGGCCGGTATCGCTGCTGACAAAAGCAATGCAAAAATCCCAATCATCCTTGGTCTTAGCATCCTCTCGTTCAGTTTTGTCCTCAACAGCAAAATGTCGTTTATGACCGAACACGATTATGTGATGCTGGCCTTGTACCTGCGGGGACTCGGTATGGGTATCCTATTTGGGCCACTCACTGCGCTGGGGCTGCAAAACATTCCGCGTTCGCAAATGGCACAGGCATCGGGACTGAATAATGTTATCCGTCAGGTTGGCGGCAGTTTTGGTGTGGCCATCCTATCAACCGTCCTCACTTCACGGGTAATATACCACTCCCAAATATTTGGGGAATCGTTGCAATCGAATTCCCCGATATTTCAGTCGACACTGCAAGGCATTGGCGGCTGGGTGGGTTCGGCCACCGGTGCAACCGGTTCTGTAGCCGATTCGCAAAGTCAATATATACTAATGTCGCATATATCAAAACAAGCTTATATCGAAGGGATTAACGACGATTTTCTTTTGGCTGCCATATTTACGGCCATCAGTATCATCCCCATTTTGTTTCTAAAATCAGGCAAAATGAAACGGGCGAAGGGCGCTCCTTCGGCTATTCCAGGCGAATAATCAAATTAAAATTCATGAATCAAAAAATACAATCATGAAAACTTCAATTCATCCATTTTTAGCTTCACTGGCAGCCGGCATGATGCTGACGCTAACCGTTGCGGCACAATCTATTTCGAAAGAGATAAATTTCAATGCAGAAGATTCCCTTTCGCTCGAAGCCATTATCAAACAGGTTGTGGCTACCCATCCAACGATATTAAAGGCCGCGGAAGCGGTACAAATTGCCGATGCGGGTGTTGGAATGGCCAAGACAGGCAAACTACCCGATATCGATTTTACGGCTGGATATACCCGGCTGGGGCCTTTGTCATCCATTACAATTCCCGATATGGGAACTTTCCAGATGGGCGTGGCCGACAATTTCAACACGTCACTCAATGTAAGACAATCGATTTACGATTTTTCGAAAACCGATAAAAGTATCAAACTACAGGAATCATCGAAAGAGATGGCGACCCAAGCCGTTGAACTGGTAAAACAAAGGCTGAGTTTGGCTACTGCTTTAAATTACTATTCGCTCGTTTATTTACAGGAAGCATTGAAAATCAAGAATCAACAAATCGAAACACTGAAAGAGCACCTCAATTTTGTCAATAAAAAAATGGAAACAGGTTCGGCATTAAAATATGATGTATTGTCGACTCAAGTGCGTCTTTCGGCAGCCGAGAACCAAAAAGTGGATATCGTTACCGCCTACAGGAATAGTTTGAGCAGTTTAAATTCCCTGCTGGGATTACCGGTCGAAACAATATTGAAAGTCAAAAAAAGTACGCCTGCAAGCTATGCTGCAGAACCGGCACAGCAAATGATTGAATATGCAGTGGCCAACCGTCCCGAAATGACATTGGCCAACCTCAAACAGGAAAATGCCAAACTGAGCCTCGCGTCAACAAAAGTCCAGAGCGCCCCTTCCCTGTCTGCCTTCACAACCGGGGGTTTCAAAAATGGCTATATTCCTGAATCGCAAAAAATCAAAGCTAATTATACGGCAGGGTTGACACTGAAAGTCCCCATCTTCACGGCCAACCGACAGAAATACAACGAAGCCATTGCGGTGAGCAATATATCGGTTGCACAACAGGAACAAATTCAGGCACAGCGCGATATTTCGGCTGAGGTATTTCAGAACGATGCGAACCTGCAATCGGCAAAGCAGAAAATAGAGCAATCGAAGAAACAGGTTCAGCAGGCAGAAGAGTCGAGGAAACTGGCTGAACTAAGTTACCAAACCGGCAGCCTTACCAATCTCGACTTGCTCGATGCAACCACACTGGAGGCCGAAAGCCGCCTAAACCTGTTGAAAGCGCAGGCAGAATTTGCTACTGATCTCATTAAACTTGAATTGTCGTTAGGGAAAACATTGTATGAATAGGCCGAAAGATGTTCCGGTGCAATTAACTTGTAACCAATTTATAACAATTCTCATTGTTCGTTTGGCTGAAATTAAGCTAACTTACACGGCGTAAAAAAATTAACAAACAATGAGAACAACTATTCTACTGTGGCTTGCTTTAGCACTCACGTTACCGACCAATGCTCAGGTCAAAAAAGTTAAGATACCTGATATCCCGGGTTATGTAACCCTAAAAGGCGATTTCCATATCCATACCGTTTTTTCCGACGGAAATGTTTGGCCAACAGTTCGTATCGATGAGGCTGTTGCCGAAGGGGTTGACGTGATAGCTATTACCGATCATATCGAATATCGTCCGCATCTGAGTGATATTCCATCGGATCACAACCGTTCGTATGACATTGCCAAACCCGAAGCAGAAAAAAACAATATCATTCTGGTGAAAGGGACTGAAATTACCCGCTCAATGCCTCCAGGCCACTTCAATGCCCTCTTTATCAGCGATGCAGCGGCCTTAGCCAAGGACGATTTCAAAGCCGTTGTGAAAGAAGCCAAAAAACAGGGTGCGTTTATCATTTGGAACCATCCGGGATGGAAAGCCCAGCAACCCGATACCACCAAATGGTGGGATATTCACACCTGGCTCTACGACAACCAGATGCTGAACGGCATTGAAATCTACAACGAGAAAGAGTACTATCCGATTGTATTTGACTGGGCGATACAAAAGAAAATTACCATTTTTGCCAACAGCGATATTCACGGCCCAACCTCTCCATTCTATAATATCTATCAATCGCACAGGCCTTTGACTTTAGTTTTTGCGAAAGAGCGCAACGAAGTTGGCGTAAAAGATGCGCTGTTTGATGGACGGTCGGTGGCCTTTACCGACAATATGGTGCGCGGCAAAGAAGAGTGGCTGAAACCGCTTTTCGAAGCCTGCATTAAAGTTGTGAAAAAGGGCAGCAAGACCGAGCTTACCAACCTTTCGGGAATCGATTTTGAACTGGAAGATATTTCAGGTTCGGTGGCTAAAACCATTTCCCTTCAAGGTGAAGGCAGCGCTGTTATCACCTCCTCCAAACCGATCAAAATAAAGGTGAAGAACTTCGAAATCTCACCGGATAAATATCTGGAAGTTACATTATAATGGACCATAACAAATGAAAAGGGAGGCTCAAACCTCCCTTTTCATTTGTTATGCTTTGAATTCCTTCTTCAGTTCTTCGTGGCACTTTTCGAGCAAGCGTTTGGTGGCCAATACGCCCCCTTTTCTATCGGGATATTGAGGCCCTTCGTATTCTATCCCGACAAAACCGCGGTAACCGGCCTCAACCACAATCCGCATCAATTGATGGTAATCCGATAGGGTCTCTTCACCCTTATCATCGAAATGTTCCGATTTGGCTGAAACCCCTTTTGCCCATGGCATCAACTCTTTGGTGCCTTTGTAACGGTCGTACCACTCTACGGGCTGGTAGCTGGTCTGAAAGTTTCCAAAGTCGGGCAATGTTCCAATCCGTTTATGATCAACCATTTTCATCACGGCAGTAAGCCACTCGCCATTGCTGGAGAAGCCACCATGATTTTCGACCAGAATATTGATATTGGCCTTATCGCCATACTCACAAAGCATACGCAAACCCTCGGCAGCCCGCTTTTGCTGCTCTTCGTAACTTCCCTGCGAACCGGCATTTACACGGATAGCGTGACAACCCAACTGTGCAGCTGCATCGACCCATTTCTTGTGATTATCGACAGTTTTGACCCTTTCGGCTTTATCAGGATGGCCCACTTCGCCTTCGGCATCGACCATAATCAGCACATTGGTAATCCCTTCGCCTTTGCAAACATTGTTTAACTCGTTCAGGTACTTCTCGTTGGTAGCCTTGTCGTACATACAGGTATTTACATATTCTGCGCCTTCGCAGCCACACTCACGGATAAATTTCGGAAAATCGATATTCCGCATCGGGGCCGCTTTTTCAATCGAAGCAAAATCGTTCTTGAGTTTCCACATAAATTTTTCCCAACCATCTTTGGTCGCATCGCCAAAGATCAGGGTATTGACCGACCATTCGGCCACCGAGTAACGCCACAATGGTTTTTCGGAACTGGCAAACGAGAGGGTTGGCAATGCCGAAAGCCCGGTAGCGGCAATCGACGATTTCACCAGAAAATCGCGTCTTGAAATGTTCTTCATATTGTAAAAGTTTGGTTGTTAATCTGCCTAAAAATAGGAAATTAATCGATGTTTAATCCTCTGCCTCCGCTCTTTTTTCATGTCGCGTCCACATCTTTTGTTACCTTTGCGGCCATCAATATCAATTAAAAATTCCCGTTATGGTTTTAAAGGAACAGCTAAAAGAGCTTGTTGAGCGCCGGGATGCGCTGAGGAGGTATCTTTGACGTCGACAATAAGTTGATGCGTGTTGAAGAAGAAGAATTAAAGACCCAGGATCCATCGTTCTGGGACAATCCTAAAGAGGCCGAAGCGCACATGAAAGTGATTCGGTCGATAAAACAGTGGACCGATGGTTTCAAAAAGATCGATGATGCCGTTGAAGATCTGATGGTTGTATTTGAGTTCAGCGAAGCCGGCGAAATTACAGAAGCCGAACTCGATGAGCATTTTGCCGAAACCCGTACGTTGATTGAAGATTTAGAACTGAAAAATATGCTCCGCCGCGAAGAAGACCGGTTGGGCGCAGTGCTGAAAATCAATGCCGGGGCCGGCGGTACAGAGTCGAACGACTGGGCCGATATGCTGATGCGCATGTATTTGCGCTGGGCCGAGAAATCGGGTTACAAAGTTCGCGAAGCCAGTTTCGTGCCGGGCGAAGATGCAGGTGTGAAAAGTGTGACGCTCGAGATTGACGGTGAATTTGCCTATGGCTATCTAAAGAGCGAAAATGGCGTTCACCGGCTGGTGCGCATTTCACCTTTCAATGCCCAAGGCAAACGCCAAACTTCGTTCACTTCGGTATTTGTTTCGCCGCTGGTCGATGATACCATTGAGATTGAAGTCAATCCGGGCGATATCTCATGGGATACTTTCCGCTCGGGCGGTGCCGGCGGACAGAATGTCAACAAGGTTGAAACCGGCGTGCGTTTGAAGCATGCACCGTCAGGCATTATCATTGAAAACACTGAGTCGCGTTCGCAATTGCAAAATAAAGAAAATGCCATTCGTTTGCTGAAATCGCAGTTGTACGAGATGGAGTTGCGCAAACGTTACGAAGAGCAGACCAAACTCGAAGCCACAAAAAAGAAAATCGAATGGGGCTCGCAAATACGCTCGTACGTGATGCAGCCCTACAAGCTGGTGAAAGATGTACGTACCGGCTACGAAACATCAAATGTTCAATCAGTTATGGATGGCGACCTCGACGGGTTTATCAAGGCCTACCTGATGGAATATGGTGGTGAAGAGAAGTCTGGTGAATAACCATTGGATTATCATCTAACAAAAGACCAAGGTATCAAAAGACTTTGGTCTTTTGGTTTAAAGAGAGTTCAAAACCAACAGCCGCCCCTTACCGGAGCGGCTGTTTACTATTTGAACCCAAATTTCCTTTATCAGGAAACAAGAGGACAATAAATTATTCGCCTTGAGCAGCAATCAGGATTTCCATGATCTTCTTACCTGCGCCAGCCACAGAAGTTCCCGGGCCAAAAATAGCCACAACGCCAGCATCGTATAGATACTGATAATCCTGAGCAGGAATAACCCCGCCGGCAATTACCATAATATCTTCGCGACCCAGTTTTTTCAGCTCTTCAATTACCGAAGGAACTAAAGTTTTGTGACCGGCAGCCAGTGAAGAGACACCCAAAACATGAACGTCGTTCTCGACAGCCTGTTTGGCCGCTTCTTCCGGAGTCTGGAAAAGTGGTCCCATATCCACGTCAAAACCAAGGTCGGCATAACCGGTTGCCACTACTTTGGCACCACGGTCGTGGCCATCCTGGCCCATTTTGGCAATCATAATACGGGGCTGACGACCCTCTTTTTCGGCAAACTGGCTAACCAGTTCTTTGGCTTTGGCAAAATCGCCATCATTTTTAGCTTCTGATGAGTACACGCCTGAAATAGTTCTGATGGTTGCTTTATAACGTCCTACAATCTTCTCGCATGCATACGAAATTTCGCCCAGCGAAGCACGTTTCTGCGCAGCGATTACAGCCAGTTCAAGCAGATTGCCTTCGCCGGTTTCCACACATTTGGTGATGGCTTCGAGCGATGCCTGAACTTCGGCTTCGTTACGCTCGGCACGTAATTTATTCAAACGTTCGATTTGCGATAAGCGAACAGCAGTATTGTCGATCTCGAGAATATCAATTGGATCTTCTTTTTCGAGACGATATTTGTTTACACCAATAATTGCTTGATTTCCTGAGTCGATGCGGCCCTGAGTACGGGCAGCAGCCTCTTCGATACGCATTTTCGGCACACCGGTTTCGATGGCTTTTGACATACCACCCAGTTTTTCAACCTCTTCAATCAAGGCCCATGCTTTTTCAACCAGATCGTTGGTCAACGATTCAACGTAGTATGAACCGGCCCATGGGTCGAGCGATCGGCAGACTTCAGTCTCTTGCTGGATGTAAATCTGCGTGTTACGGGCAATGCGAGCCGAGAAATCGGTTGGGAGTGCAATCGCTTCGTCGAGCGCATTGGTATGCAACGATTGGGTATGGCCCAGTGCGGCAGCCATTGCTTCGATACAGGTACGACCCACATTATTGAACGGATCCTGTTCGGTAAGCGACCAGCCGG
>CAYOJD010000105.1:0-10689 GCA_964404205.1 uncultured Prolixibacteraceae bacterium | reverse complement strand
TACCTTACGCGGCTCGAATTTAATGTAAATGAAAGATTGGACGGCCTTCCGCACGGTTGTTTTGCTTCGTGAAGAGGGCTTGACAGACTCCCGCGCAGTTGTTTTGCTTTGTCAGAATGCCGCTGTCACTCTTTGGTAAAGTTAAACTGTCCGCCACCTTGTTTGAGTACCATTGTTTTTTCTGCCGGATTAAATTCCATCACCACGCCTGCCTGATCGAATTTAAATTTGTCCTTTTCAGTGGCTTCCAGCGGAAACGGTGATTGTCCGCTTCCCTGTGCAATTAAAGCGTTGTTGGCTTTGGTAATGGTTATTTTCAACGGAAGTTGTGGCGATGCGTAAACGCCCAAATAGTGATCCAGATCATTCGGATCGATTTGATAAGCCGAGAAAACCGGAATGTCGTAGGGTTTGTTGTACACGGCGCTCAATACGGCAATCGAAATATTATTGTTGTTGAAGTTTGAGCCGTTCGAAATCATCGCGTAAGAGATGTTTCCGGTAGAAAAGTTACTGAATACTGACGAAAAGCCATCAATCCCGCCGGTGTGGCCGTAACCGGTAACTTCGTAAAAAGGAATCACAAACAGGCCTAACCCATAATGGTCTTTGATGGCCTTCATCGATTCAACACTCTCCGGTTTCAGTAGTTTACCGCCAAAGAGGGCATCGCTGAACCGTACCAAATCTGACGGGGTTGAAACGATACCCCCAGCACCCAGCGGGACAGAGATATCCGTTTCGGGTTCTGCTATCCAATTCCCCGCAAAGCGGTACGATTTGGCTTCGTTGTTTTGGGTCTCGATTTTTTTGCCCAATGCAGTGTTTCGAAGTCCAAGCGGTCCGGTAATGTAGTTTTTCAATAGTTCGGCGTAGGTTTTTTTAAATGTCTTTTCGACAATAAAGGTAAGCAATACAAAATTGGAATTGCTGTAGGCTGCTTTGCTGTCGGGTTCAAAATCGCTGCCCCCTTTCACAATAATATCCAACATCTCCTGACCGGTTTTGGCCTGCGTGTTCCAGCTGAGGTACTCCTTGTCGTCGGTAAAGCTATGTATCCCGCTTCGGTGGTTCAGCAAGTGCCTGATGGTGATTTTGGCCCCATTGGGTATCGATGGAAAGAAGTGTTCTATCGTCTGGTCCAGACTGAGTTTTTTTTCTTCAATAGCTTTAAAAACCAGTACAGTGGTAAAAGTCTTCGATATCGACCCTATTCGGTATTTGGTACTCTCGTTGGCCTTGAGGTGGTTTTCTGCATCCAAAAAACCTACCGATCGAGTATAGATAATTTCCCCGTTCCGCGAAACGGCCACACTTCCCATAAATTTGTTGTTGGTTTCGAGTGCATCGAAATAGCTGTCGAGTTTTGTTTGGTCGAAATCCTGCGCCAAAACCATCTGGCCGATAAGCAGCATGGCCAGTGTTGCCAAAAATCTTGTTTTCATGTTTTTGATGTGGATGGTTGATGAATGAACGGATAGTTAAAATTAAATCAATTTATACAATAGGTATGTTTTAATTTGGCGATATTACATTTTGCAGGGGCTATTTTTGCGCTTAAATTCCCGATTCAAATTGTTGTAAAAACAATTCAGCCCCATGCGGGGCTGAAAAATGGTACGAAACAGATTGTTCTGCTGCGATTGTTATTTAAAACCAAATATAAACGGGAAGAGAAAGGCGACGATTGCCGTCCATGCAGTATAAACAGGCAGGAACGAAGCAATACTGTTTTCGACTGAAACCAACTCTTCCGCATCGCGGAGCGATTTGAAAAGCCGGTAGGTTACCATCATCAGATTGGTCAATACCAACAGGTTGGCACCCATAACCGCCAGACGGTTGGGTGTAACACCCCATTCCGAAATTCTGAACAAAATGGCTGAGAGCGCAATCCCGTTGATGATAATGGTAACGACCGAGAGCAGGAACAGCAACAGGGTACTGATTTTGCCGGTTCCGTTGTTCGACGTTTCGGCTACCGAGAAGAGGATAATGGCCATTACGCCAATAAGCAGCAAATTGAAAATCATCAAAAACTCGCGGTCGTTATAGGGATCTTTTCCAGTGTAAACCATTGCCACCAGATAGATTACCAACATTAACAATACCAGTGGTGTAAAGACTTTTGCAATTACGGGCGATACATTTTTAACCAATTGTGGATTGGTCTGCACCAGCCATGTGCCCACTACCGGAGCGGCTGCCAATCCCCAGACCGCGATATTCCGGAAATAAAAATCGGCAATGCGGATATTAATCAGTTCGAAAAGCCCGATGGTAACGCCCGACAATATTCCGCCGGCAATCAGGATTACCGTGGTCATTACAATCAAATCGCCGTTGTAACGAAGAAAATCAATCCGCCTGCGGTCGTTTTGAAATTCGTTTCCGGTAAAGGTAAAACCCAAAAGAGCCCATAACATCAAAGGCAAATGGATTCCGGCAAGAATGAGCGTGTCGCTCTGTTCATTGACTGGCAACAGGTTGATATAAAAGGCAGAAAGGACAAAGATGGCCGAAATAACAATCAGTTTTCGCCAGGGAAGAGACTGTTTCCATGCGAAATAAGCCGCCAATGCCGGGAAAACAATAAAGGAGATATTGCGGGGATAGAAGTAATCGGGGTCGAGGCCCAAAATATCGGGTATTTTGGCAATCACCCCGGCCACCAACGAAATGGCAATGACCCAAAAGAGCTCATTTTTAGTTCCCCACGAAACCTCGCGTTGTTCGAAGTTGAGCCGCTCGTTCCAGATTTGTGCGGCAATATTTTGCTCAATCTCTGGAAAAAGGAGGTCGAATGCCTTTTTAAACCCGGTTTTGTTGTCGCGATAGAGCTTTTCCAGCTCTCTTGGCTGCTCCAAATGATTTTTGATCTCTTCTTTCATAATCTGAAAATAATATGGTTATACATCTTTTTATTATCCTTGTGAGGTGTTAAAGTACTTTGTAATTCAAAGTGTAAATGCAAAAAAATAATCACTCCCGTATCATCCCTATTTTTGTGATTGAATCAGTTTTTCCAAAGCTGCCAAATGAGCGGCAAAGGCACTTTTTCCCGCTTTGGTAATCACATATTTGGTATTGGGTTTCCGGTCGACAAACGATTTCTCGACACCGATAAACGATTCCTTTTCAAGTGCCTTCAGGTGACTGGCCAGATTCCCGTCGGTCACCTTCAGATACTCTTTCAAGGCATTAAAGTCGAGCGCATCATTAACCGCCAGTATCGACATAATGCCCAACCGCATACGGCTCTCGAATGCTTTATGGAATCCGTTGCTTAACATGGTTGCCGTTCGTGTTTAATATGGATGTAAAGGCCATAAACAATGTGCATCACCCCGAAGCCCAGCGCCCAAAGCAGCACTCCGTATTCGACAAGGCAGGCTCCTGCAAGTCCCAAAACCACCAGAATTGAGCCTAAAAAACGTACTTCACGATAGGTATAGTTTCCTGCACCAAAAAGCGCCAGTCCGTAAAAGAGCAGTGTCATAGGGGCCAGCAGGCCAATTATCCCTTTGGCCAACAGTATCAAAATAAAAATACCTCCTGAAAGCAGTGGTAACGCCATATTGGTCATCAATCTCCGCGAAGTGGCATTCCATACCGGCTCATTCCTCTTTACCGCTCTTTTGTACGAAAGGAAGATGGCTGTCCCAACGGAGAGCAGCAGAACAATCGCAGCCAGAATCAAAACATTGGCCATCTCCGGAAAGATGGCTTCGGGCGAGTGGCTGACCATCTCCGTTGGATTAAACCTGAAGTAAGCATAGGCAATATAGGCGCCCACCAAGGCATAGATGCCTGCCATTATGCCAGCCCAGCCGGAAAGCGATAGAAACTTCGACGAGCGTTCCATCATCGAACGTATAGCGGCAATGTCGTTGATATAATCCTGTTCTTTTTTCATTGGAAAGTACTTTGTGATGCAAAGTTGATTATTATTTTGAATATTGCAATAGGGCAGGAGACTATTTTTGAAAAATGGATCGACAGCTTCTTGCAGAAACGAAATCGCATTAACCCGCTGTTTGAGATTTTGAACAGGCAGATTCGACCTGGGATTAATTCTGCAGTAACACCGTTTGGAAGGCGACCATAAGGGGAGTTAATGCGGAGTTAATGCGGAGTTGATGCGGAGTTGATGCGGAGTTGGTATAGCGATGGAGATGCTGTGAGATGCATCAAATGACAAGCCTCTGTCGTGCGGGCAATATCAAATAGTAATCCAGTTTTTTGAATGAAAAATGGAGAGGTAAACGATTCGCCTCTCCATTTTGGTTAATCGTTTTTTATCGATTGTTCTCTGATGGTTTTAAATTCGGAGCCTTCATTCCATCCGGGCCATTCGTGCGATTGAGCCAGATTCAGTCCAACACGATAAAGCAGACGGGCGTCGTCGACTACTCCCGTCAGGTTATCCCTTTCGGGGAGGTACTCATCTTTCGGGGTATGATATATCTGTTTCCAGTAATGGGCAATATAATCGGCTGTTTTCTCTTTTCCCAACGCTTTGGCATCGGTGTACCCTTTGGCAAAAATGGCTGGAACGCCTTGCTGCACAAAAGGAAATTGATCGGAGCGAAAGAACATGCCATTTTCGGGGTTGGGATCGGCTGCGAGGTAGCGCCCGTCGGCTTTGGCCTCCTGTTCCACCAACTGGTCGAGTTGCGACTGTCCAAATCCGGTCAGGGTAACATCGTTGAAAGCACCCAGAAATAGCAATACATCGGTGTTGATGCAGGCGACCGTTTTGTTCATCGGAAAGAAGGGGTGTGCTGCATAATAACCGGAACCGAGCAATCCCGATTCTTCACCTGTCACCGACAGGAAAAGGATGGAACGCCCGGGGGCAGGGCCATTTTTAAAGGCACGGGCAATTTCGAGCATCCACGCTACGGCACTGGCATTATCGGTGGCCCCGTTGTATATGGAGTCTCCGTCAATGGCTGTTCCAACGCCCAGATGGTCCCAGTGGGCGGTATAAACAATGGCTTCGTCGGGATTTTTGGACCCTTTGATATATCCGCAAACATTCTTCGATTGGGCAGTGGTAAAGTGGTTGTGAATCTGTGCCGATACTTTTACCGGCAGCTCATAAGGTTTAAAATCTTGTTTCAGTGCCTGTTTTTTGGCTTCATCGAACGAGGTTCCGCACGCTTCGAAGAGTTGACGGGCGCTGTTTTCTGAAATCCATCCCTCTGTCGAACATCGGTCCTGATAGCCGTCATCGGGTTTTAGGTAGAGTTTGGTGGTTTCGCCATTGTTGCTGACTACACTCCACGGGTAACCCGCCGGACCGGTTTCATGAATTATCAGGCAAGCGGCAGCGCCCTGTCGGGCAGCCTCTTCGAATTTGTAAGTCCATCGGCCGTAATAGGTCATTGTATTGCCTTTGAAATAGTTGCCGGTGGTACCATAACCGGGGTCGTTGACAAATACCAAAGCGGTTTTGCCTTTCCAATCAATTTCTGCATAGTCGTCGCGCCCATACTCGGGGGCTGTTATGCCGAAGCCTGCAAAAACCAGTTGCGACTGATCGAGATTAATCTCTTCCTCCATCTTCCGGGTAAAAGAGACATATCCGGTTAACTTGGGCAATAATATCGTGCCTTTGGGTGTCGCGAGTTCCAGATTGTCAGAAATGGTCGAACTTACGGCCAGCAACGGAACTTCCTGAAAATAGCTCCCATTACAGGCGGGTTCCAATCCAATTTCTTTCATCACGCCGGCAATGTACCCGGTGGTTATCTCTTCGGTATCCGACATCGGCATACGGCCTTTGTAGCGGTCGGATGACAGTTCGGCAATATGTTTCGCGATATTGGCTGTGGTAATCACTTCAACAGCTGGTTTAGCAGGCGTTTCGCAGGCAGAAACTATTAGGGCAAGGATGAGTAAAGCAACTATTCTTTTCATAACCATCAGTGGATTTATGCTACTAAAATAAGGCGAAATCAGTCAAGTGATTTTTTTTATCGATGAAATTTGACCGGTAAAAAACGGGCGGTTCCGGTATTAATTTAATCGGCATTCTTTTCGATAACTTCCGGTGATATTTTTCACTCCAAACCACTATATTTGATATTATTCAATACGCTACAGACCAATAAAATGAAAACCTATTGCCCGTTTGACAAATCCTTTGGGCCGGTGGGGAGCAAAGCCGGTATTATCGTTTTTGTGACAGGGGTAGTCATGCTTTATTACGCTTACTCAGCAGTTATCCTTTTGGTTATTGGTGCATTTTTTGGATTTTCCAACTCGGGTACCTATATCGACACAGGGCAAAAACGGGTAAAGTTTACGAACAACCTGTTTGGTTTGATACCCATTGGAAAATGGATTGACATAGAGCCCAATATGAGTATTGGCGTACATCAATCGGTTCGCGTCTGGAGGGCATTTAGCTGGAGCAATCAGGTTCACGATACGGCGGATCAAGATTACAGGGTTGTGCTGAATGGTGCTGATAAAAAGGAGATTATACCATTGTTTCGTAGTGAAATGTTGAATTTGGCCCAAATAGAGGCTGAAAAGTTAAGTCAGGCTTTGGGTATTTCGCGCAGATAAACCTTCTTGGTCAGAACCCGGTACTATCAATGAAAAAGAGCGGCACCATCAGGTGAACCGCTCTTTCTATTTTTATACAGCTAATATTTGTTTTACTGTAATTTAGCATCGATGGTTTTGACCAGTTCATTGAAATGGCTTTCATTAAAATCTTCGGAAGTGAAAATCACCTTGCCGGTTTCGTCAATCAGAAAGCTTCGGGGGATGGTTTGGGTGGCAAAACGGGCATACACTTTCCGTTCGGGGTCGGGGAGAAGCGGGAAAGCCAGTTTTTGCGCGTCTCCAAATTTAACTACCTCATCCCAAGAGTGTTCACGCCCGAAAGTCAACATGGCGAATTTGGGGTTGTTTTTCCATTTATCCCATATTCGCTGCTGTACAAGCGGTAATTCGCGCCGGCAAGGAGCGCACCAGGTGGCGAAGAAGTTAATCAGAACCATCTTCCCGCGATACTCCTTTATCGAGGCCGATTTTCCTTTAGCGATTTCGAATTTAAAGTCGGGAACCATTTGTCCGACGCTAATCAATGTGGCTGCACTCTTTTCGGGTGCCGGAGCGGTTGGTTGTGCCCCTGCGGTAATGGCCAAAAGCATCAGCACCAGGATTAGCCGGTTGGTAAGACTTATATTCATGGTTTAATATGAAATGGTTATTATTTTATAAAACAATGAATTATATCTTCGTTTGAATAAACGAAAGAATGTTTTTCTCAATCCGGCCATTGACATCGTTGGGATCGGCCTTTACAAATTTATCGCCGGTAATATTCTCAAACAGTTCGATATAACGTTCGGAAACCTGATTAACGAATGTTTCGCTCATTTCGGGTACCGATTGGCCCTCTTTGCCCTGAAAACCATTCTCAATCAGCCATTGTCTGACAAACTCTTTCGAGAGTTGTTTTTGGTTTTCGCCTTTGGCCAGACGTTCTTCGTAACCGGCAGCATAGAAATAGCGTGACGAGTCGGGGGTGTGGATTTCATCAATTAAATAAATCTTACCATCTTTCTTTCCGAACTCATATTTGGTATCTACCAGGATTAATCCCTTTTCGGCTGCCATTTCGGTACCACGTTGAAAGAGCGAATGGGTGTATTTTTCGAGGATGATATAATCTTCTTCCGACACAACTCCTTGATTTATAATTTCTTCTCTTGAAATGTCTTCGTCATGCCCTTCCGATGCCTTGGTGGTGGGGGTAATAATGGGTTGCGGGAATTTTTGGTTCTCTTTCATCCCTTCGGGCATGGCAACACCGCAAAGAAGCCGTTTGCCTTCGCGGTACTGGCGCCAGGCATGACCGGTAAGGTAACCACGGATAACCATTTCGACCTTGAAGGGTTCGCAAAGATGACCTACGGTAACCATTGGATCGGGCGTCGCAATTTTCCAGTTCGGCACAATGTCCGAAGTGGCATCGAGGAATTTTGCCGCTATCTGATTCAATACTTGTCCTTTGTAAGGAATGCCTTTAGGTAGCACCACATCGAATGCCGAAATCCGGTCAGAAACAATCATGGCCAAATATTCGTCGTTGATATTGTATACATCGCGGACTTTCCCTTTGTAAACACTCTTTTGTCCGGGGAATGTAAAGTCGGTATAAACAATTGCCTTACTCATTTTTATCTATTTTTATTTGTCAGTAATCTTCGTTGTGGAGTTCGTTGTAACGGTCGTAAGCCTCTACAATGTCGCGGACCAACCTATGGCGCACAATATCGGTTTTATCAAAATGTATTTTCGAAATACCTTCGACGCCATTCAATATTTTGAGCGCCATAATCAGGCCTGATTGTTGCTTTCGGGGCAGGTCAATCTGCGTAATGTCGCCTGTGATGATATACTTGGTATTCAATCCCATACGGGTGAGAAACATCTTAAGTTGCGGGATGGTGGTGTTTTGCGCCTCATCGAGAATGACGAAGGCATTGCTTAGCGTACGACCACGCATAAAAGCGAGAGGGGCAATTTGGATAATGCCATCCTTCATCAGCTCTTCCAGCTTACGGGGAGGCACCATATCGAGCAGTGCATCGTAGAGTGGTTGCAGATATGGATCAATTTTTTCCTTTAAATCGCCGGGCAAAAAGCCCAGGTTTTCGCCGGCTTCGACTGCAGGACGACTTAAGATAATTCGCTTAATTTCTCTGTTCTTTAATGCTTTAACAGCAAGTGCTATTGCCGTGTAGGTTTTTCCTGTTCCGGCAGGGCCGATGGCAAAAAGCATATCGTTCTTCAAGCTCGATTCTATCAGTTTCTTCTGGTTGGGCGTGATAGCCCTAATGGGTTTTCCATTGTTCCCAAAAAGTAGCACGTCGGAATTGGAACCATTTACCGGATCGGTTTGAAGCCGGTCGTCGAGCATGATTTGATTGATGATTTCGTCGGAAAGGGAATTGAACTGGTAATAGTGTTCAATCATCGATTGGAATTTTCGCGCGAAATCACTTACTTCATTGGCATCGCCTTTTACCTTGATGATGTGGCCTCGGGCAGTGACCGAAAGTTTTGGACAATAAGATTTGATAAGATTGAGTTTTGTATTTCTAATTCCATAGAAATCAGTCGGTTCTATACCTTCGAGTTGAAAGCTGTTTTCAATCATACCGGTTAATCCTCTTTTTTTCGGGTTGTACAAATTAAATACTTTTTTTTGGGTTGGAGCTATTTAGGCACAGTCAGAAATTACCGGGAGGCTATTTTTTATACCTTCGTCTCCAGATAAACAGCAAATCGAAATATAGATGACACGTGAAGAACAAATGGCAGAGTTTGGTAAACTGCTTGATATTATGGATGAATTGAGGGCCAAATGCCCCTGGGATATGAAGCAGACCAACGAATCGCTCCGGAAGTTGACTATCGAAGAGGTTTACGAACTGGGCGATGCCATCTTGAATGCCAACGCAGGCGAGATAAAGAAAGAACTGGGCGATATATTACTGCATATTGTCTTTTATGCGAAAATTGGAAGTGAGAATGGGCAATTCGATATGGGAGATGTTATCCATTCGCTGATTGCCAAGCTAATTTACCGCCATCCGCATGTTTTTTCGGATGCCAATGCCCAGACTGCCCGACAGGTAGAAGAGAATTGGGAAGCCTTAAAATTAAAGGAAAAGGGGAGGAGCAAACGTGTGCTCGAAGGGGTACCAGCTGCTTTGCCGGCAATGGTCAAGGCCAACCGGATTCAGGAAAAGGCACGTGGTGTAGGGTTCGACTGGGAGGCCAAAGAACAGGTTTGGGATAAGGTCAGAGAGGAGTTGGATGAACTGGAAGCGGAGATGAAAGCCAACCACCGGATCAATATGGAGAAAGAGTTGGGCGATTTTATCTTTTCAATCATTAATGCGGCCCGCTTGTATGAACTTGACCCGGAAAGTGCCCTTGAACGCACCAATCAGAAGTTTATTGGCCGTTTCAATTATCTGGAGGAACAGACTCTTTTGAAAGGAAGATCGCTGCATGATATGTCGCTGGCAGAGATGGATTTATACTGGAATGAGGCTAAATTGCTCGAAAAAGATACTCCCATCAAATCAAACAGGCTACCTTTTGGGTAACCTGTTTGATATTCTGATAAGCTTGATTGCTCATTCTGTAGCAGGGTGTATCACTCTGGCTACAATCTTCTCCTTGTTCTCGTCAAGGTCGATAGAGATAACATCCCCATCAGTGATATCGCTTCCGATAATTACCTCTGCCATTTCATCTTCGAGATACTTCTGGATAGCCCTTTTTAACGGACGCGCACCAAATTGCGGATCGAAACCTTTCTCTGCAATGAAGTCCTTAGCGGCAGTGGTCAGTTCCAGCTTATATTTTAATGATTCGACGCGCTGGAACAACCCTTTAAGTTCGATATCGATAATCTGGAAGATATGCTCTTTTTCGAGTGCATTGAACATGATCACATCATCGACACGGTTAAGAAACTCAGGGGCAAACGCTCTTTTCAATGCTTTTTGAATCACATATTTGGCGTGTTCGTTTTCTTCTTCTGCCGTTTTGCGGTTCGAGAAGCCCACACCTTGGCCGAACTCTTTCAACTGGCGGGTGCCGATATTGGATGTCAGAATGATGATGGTATTTCTGAAGTCGATTTTT
>CAYOJD010000104.1:0-10741 GCA_964404205.1 uncultured Prolixibacteraceae bacterium | reverse complement strand
CCTTTTCAAATCCTTTTTAAATGGCCAATCATTGGCATTTAAAATTATATTTCAAATTAATGTATTTGCAAATAATAATCTTTATCTTTACCGCTCGTGATAAAAATGAATCATAAATTTTGATTTGAGTTCTACAATGGGCAAAATATTGAAAATTACTTTGCTCTGGATTTTATTGATACCTATACCTACAACGAACCTGTGTTTTATGCCTGTTCATGGCCAAAGCAACAGTTCTGCCAACGAAAAGCACGTTACGGGGCGGGTAATTGATGAGGAAACCAGAGAACCAATTGAGTTTACCCAAATAACCCTTTCCTACAAAGGAGATACAGCTATTTTATCACAAACCATCAGTGACAAATCTGGACTCTTTACGTTAAGTGCTTCTGAAACAGGAGAATTTACGGTAGAAGCCAAAATGGTAGGCTATGCTTCGGCAACAAGTGCACCATTCACCATCAGCAAAACAACCCGTGTAGCCGATGTAGGAGATATCGAATTGACTATCGACTACAAAACCATCAACGAAATAATGGTGAAAGCCAACTCGAACCGTACCACTGTTGGCATCGACAAAACGGTGGTCAATGTACAGGATTTAGCCAGTGGCGAAGGGGGCAGTGCAGCCGACTTGCTCACCAAACTGCCCGCCATTACCAAAACTCCGGGAGGCCAGATTGCCGTTCACGGAAACAGCAACTTTTTGGTATTGGTCAATGGCAAACCAACCGCATTAAAAGGGAACGAACTGTTGCAATCTATCCCTGCCGGCGAAGTCTACAAGGTCGAACTGATAACCAATCCGTCAGCTCGATACGATGCTTCGGGCACCGCCGGTATCATCAATATCATCACCAAAAATAACAGCTCGTCGGGTTTTAGTGGTAATATCAATCTTGCAACCGACCAACTGGGTGGCTTCTCTTCCGATATCATTGTCAACTATCAAAGTTCCAAAATAGCCCTCTTTTTGGGCGCTGACCATAATAAACGGCGAACAAGCGGAAATAGTGAACGGACAACCCAAAGCGCCGACAACTATACAATGAATCAGATTGGCGAACAAAGTGCACGCCGATTGAATACCGGCTTAAGGGCAGGAATCGAATATAATCCCGATGCCAAAAATTCGCTCTATCTCTCGGCAAATCACGGCACATTTGATACCCGAAATTTTGGGGACTGGAACTCGTCCTTTAGTTCAACCCCAATAACCGAGGAAAACAGCGACCGCAACAAACGTATCGGGAACTACAACGGATTGACGGGATCGTATCAGCACACCTTCGATACCAACCAAGCCATCGTCGTTTCGGCCATCTGGAACCGAAATAATTTCGACGACAGCTATATCAATCAGGTAACGTCGGACAATACAATGAAACTCGAACAGATCACCCGGCTCTCCAAACTCTTCGATGAGTACCAGTTCAATATCGACTATAATCAGCCGCTCGGGAATTGGGGAAATATCGAGGCAGGTTATCAGTTTTATTCCGACAATCAGGATGAAGATTATTATACCGAACGAACCGAAGCATCCGATACCGAATCCAGCGACAATGCCACTGAGTTTAACCGCACCATCCATTCAGGCTATTTAGGAATAAACGGGAAAAGTTCAACTATTGAATGGAAAGCCGGTTTGCGCGGCGAATATTTTGACCGCGAACTGATAACCAACAGCGATAACTACGCAAGAGATAAATTCGACATCTATCCATCGCTTCATTTTGCCTGGTCGGCTGATGCCAAACGGAAATTGATTGTCAGTTTTAACCGCAGGACCAATAAACCATCGGCAGCCGAACTCGACCCGCTCCCACGCTGGTACGACCTTTACCTGGTCAGAACCGGGAACCCGCTGTTGACAAACGAGATCAGCAATAAGGTCTCGACTTTATACACCTATTCCGGGGACAAACTTTCGTTAAGCTCAGAGGCCTATTTTCTTTCGACGCGAAACAAAATCAACAATCTTCGTTTCCTTTACGACGGGCTGATTGTTCAGCAGAAAGCGTTCAACATTGGCCGGGAAAATGTATTGGGGCTCGATTTAAACGCGAGTTATATCCTTACCCCCTGGTTGACCCTTAGTGAGAAGGTTGAATATTTTGCCAACCGCACCCGTGCCGACCAACCGGAGAACAGCTGTAATTTCAACCAGCTAATCTCTTTTACCACATCAAAGTTCACGATAACGCCCACAACCTATCTCGAACTGGAAGTCGATTATTACGGCCCTTCCGAAACTGCGCAAACCCAAATGAAATCATTTCTATTGGCTGGGGCAACCTTCAGGCAGCAACTGTTCAAACGAAGAATGTCGCTCACTTTTACCGGAAGAGATATTTTTCAGCTTTACCAATCGAATGAGCGCTACAGTGGATTTGGCTTAACGCAGCACACGGTTTCCGAAGCCATATTACCGTTCAGGGTAAGCCTCTCCTTCAAAATCAACAACTATAAGCGGGATTCGAAACAGTCGGCAAAAGCCCCTCCGGGCGAATAAAAAAGGCCGTGTAACAACACAGCCTTTAAACAGGATATCCAAAACCACAAGTTATTTTACGATTGACGATACATTACCGTTGTACGAGATTAAACTCCTGTTGTTACTCAGTACCATTAATGTGGCCGATCCCATTGGCGAAATAGCGAGCGTAAGGGTATATGCGTCGGTCCTGCTTTTGATTTTGGCATTCACTTTATATCCTTTTTTCCCTTTTTCAATGGTATATGAATCGGGGGTACCGTCAAATTCGATACCGGTATTGCTATCGCCGTAACCCGCACTAAATGCTCTTCCAAAATAGGGTAAACTTCCTTCGAAGTGTTCGGGCGAAAATTTAACCCAATTATTGGTAGTGCTCAGGTTTACTGAACTATATCCCTGGGGCAAAACCCTTTGGGCCACAAACTGGAACGATTTCGAGTTGATTAGCTCTTCAATCTGTTTCTCCTGCTCTATTCTCCGGGCCTCCTTTTCGGCTTTGCGGTTGGTTTTTTGTGCCATCGCAACCGAGGCACTAAAAATTAAGATAATAACCAACGAAGTGATTTTTGTTTTCATTATCATTTCATTTATAATTTTGTTTATTGTCAGCAATATTCGTTCCGTAAAAGGTCTCGAAGGAAAATTATTTTTCGAACTTATCGGTTCAATGGCTTTTGACATAAAAGACCTATTTTAAACTCATTTGTTTTTTCACCCAACGGGTTTGTATCCGATAATTCCGTTATTTTTTATGCAAAAACATGCAATTTTTGGGTCACTATTTCAGATGCAATGCTACATCAGAGCCAACTGATTCGCCGTGTAGAGCGCCTCGATGTCGATTTTACGCCCATCACCCCCAAAAGGCCACGCATCAACTCCCGCGCAATGGTATTGCTGACCTGACGGGTAACCGGACTCGACAGCACCTCTTCGAAGGTACTCTTCTCTTCTCGTCTGCCACGGCTTTGCCGGGCCTTCTCCTGCTGCTCCTCCATCTGTTGGCGATGGCGTTCATCGGCTGCATCTTCCAGTTTGGCATTCAAAAATTCATACGCGCTCTCGCGGTCCACTTCGCGGTTATATTGATGAACCAAATCAGATTCTTCCACAATTCGATCGATCTCATCGTCGGTTAAAATGTCCATTCTCGATTGCGGTGGGCGCACACAGGTGTGCACCAGCGGCGTAGGGATCCCTTTTTCGTTCAGGGTGGTAAAGAAACATTCGCCAATACCCAGTTCGGTCATCAGTTCGGCCGTATCGTAAAAATCTGTTTCCGGATAGTTTTCGGCAGCCATATTGATAGCTTTCCGGTCTTTGGCCGTAAAGGCCCGAAGCCCGTGCTGCACCTTCATCCCCAACTGGCCCAATACCGATTCGGGAATATCGGCCGGATTCTGGGTAATAAAGAATATCCCGATTCCCTTCGAGCGGATAAGCTTGATGATCGCTTCAATCTGATCGAGCAACGATTTCGATGCTTCGGCAAAAACAAGGTGGGCTTCGTCAATAAAAAGACAAAGTTTTGGCTTCTTTACATCGCCGGCTTCCGGGAAAGTGGCATAAATTTCGGCCAGCAATTGCAACATCACGGTCGAGAAAAGTTTGGGCTTATCCTGGATATCGGTCACCCGAAGCACTGAAATAATCCCTTCGCCTTTCGGGTTGGTACGGCACAAATCCTCCACATCAAACGAAGGCTCACCAAAAAAAACTTCAGCCCCCTGTTGTTCCAGTTCCACAATCTTCCGCATAATGGTTCCCACCGAAGCCGAGGACAATGTACCATACGTTTTGGTCAGCTCTTCTTTCCCCTCATCGCCAAGGTATTGCAATACCCTTTTCACATCTTTCAGGTCGAGCAACGGAAGCTGGTTGTCGTCGCAATATTTGAAGATTAAAGCCACCATTCCCGACTGGGTCTCGTTCAGCCCCAATATTTTGGAGAAAAGCACAGGGCCAAACTCCGATACGGTAGTCCTTACCCGCAACCCCTTTTCGCCGGAGATAGATAAAAACTCGACCGGATTGCCCGAAGCCGTAAAATGGATACCAATCTGGCCACTCCGCTCTTCGATTCGGGCATTGGGTTCGCCCTTTGCAGCAATACCACTCAAATCGCCTTTCACATCCATCAGCAACGACGGCACCCCGCTTTTCGAGAGCTGTTCGGCAATAACCTGCAATGTTTTGGTTTTACCCGTTCCTGTAGCACCGGCTATCAATCCGTGGCGGTTAAACATTTTTAACGGCATTTTTACCAATAAGCCACTGTTGATTTTACGGTCGAACATAGCAGCGCCCAATACAACCGACTCACCCTGAAAAGCATAACCGCTCTCGACTTCCGATTTAAACTGTTCCAATTTCGACATATCTGTTTCTTTTAAATTTTAATCCTTGAAAACCCTGTTGCGACGGGTAAATAGTAACAGCAATTTACAATAAATTGTTGCAGCTTCATTCACTTTGACCGCAACTTTTCAATATGTCTTCCGGACATATTGACAAATAAAAACCAAAACAGACCAGTCGTTAATCATATTATAAGATACTCAGTTGTTTTACTTGCAGATTCAAACCATTTTTACCATCTTGCAGCAAAATCTGAAATTTAAACCATCAGAACTAATGTTAGAAAATCTGAAACATCAGGTGTACAAAGCCAGCCTGAAACTGGTCGAACAAGGGCTCGTGCTTTATACCTGGGGAAATGTTAGTGCCATCGATCGCAGCAAAGGATTAGTAGTCATCAAACCCTCGGGGATTCAGTACGAAGAGATGATTCCGGCCGATATGGTTGTGATTGATTTGGAAGGAAAAATTGTGGAAGGAAAGCTAAAACCATCGGTCGACACCAATACCCACCTCGAACTGTACAAAAATTTTCCACAGATAGGGGCAATTGTCCATTCGCACTCCGAATATGCCTGTTGCTGGGCTCAGGCCGGCCTGGGAATCCCTCCGCTGGGCATCACGCACGCCAACTTCTTTAATGGCGAAATTCCCTGTACCCGGCAACTTTCGCCTGCCGAACTTGAGGGTGATATCGAACTGGAAACAGGACGGGCAATTGTCGAGACATTTACCCAACGGAAAATCGACCCCATGCGCATTCCGGGGGCACTGGTATATGGCCACGGTCCGTTTTGCTGGGGCACCGATGTGCTGAATGCCTTCGACTACACGGTAATTATTGAAAAAGTAGCCCGTATGGCTTACAAAACCTTATCGCTGAACAAAGTAAACCCCATCGACCAAAAAATGCTCGACAGACATTTCTTCAAACAAAGTTGATCATTGTTTAGCTCATTTCGGTGACGGAAAACCCTACGGCCTGCAAATCGCTGTAGAATGTGGGATACGACTTGGTAACCACCATCGGGTCGGCCAAACGAATCTCAGGATAGACCAATGCTGCCGGCGCAAAAGCCAGCGCCATACGATGGTCGTGATAGGTCTCAATCACCGGAGGCCGGTTTCCCATCTCTTTTGTCACCCCATTCCAGGCCAGCTCGCCCGGTGCCGGTTCATACAACTCGGCACCCAGTTTCCCCAGTTCGTTGATTAAAGCCGCAATTCGGTCGGTCTCCTTGATTTTGAGGGTTTTCAAACCACTGAAGCGAAAGGGCAGTTTTTTGCAAACGGCAAGCACGGCAAAAGTTTGCGCCAAATCTGGATTTTCAATAAAATCAATCTTCAGGCGATCGACTTTAGGCTGCGGGATTTTGGTCAGCCGCACACAATTCCCCTCCTGACGCGAACGTACCCCAAAATATTGCCCGAACCATTCAGATTGAGCCGCATCGCCTTGCAACGAGCGCAGCCTTAACTCTTTCAAATAGATATCGCAATTCGAACTTAACGCAGCCATGGCATACCAATACGAAGCGCCGGTCCAGTCGGCCTCCACCGTGAAAGGTATTGGCTTGTAGTTCTGCTGCTCAATGCGAATCTCGTTCCCGCGCCACTGATGGGCAACGCCAAACTGTTTCATCATCGCCAGCGTCAGTTCGATATAAGGTTTCGACGTGATTTTATGGGCCAGCCGAAGGGTTAACCCACCCTGCACCGTGGGAGCGATCATCAGCAAAGCCGAGATATACTGGCTGCTAACACTGCCGTCGAGTTCAATGGTGCCGCCCCTTAGCGCACTACCCGTTATCTTCAGCGGCGGGAAACCTTCGTTACCGGTGTATTCAATCTGAGCCCCCAGTTTCCGGAGGGCATCCACCAGAATCGTTATCGGGCGTTGCTGCATCCGCTCCGAACCGGTAATGGTCCACTCCCCAACAATCTTCGAAAGGTAGGCGGTAAGAAAACGCATGGCAGTACCCGCATGGCCTATATCGAAATGGTTGCCGTTCGAGTTGAGCACCTTAAGCATCACCTGCGTATCGTCGCTGTCCGATAAATTGCGAATTTCATGGGCCGAATAGCTCAGGGCATTGATAAGCAAAGCCCTGTTGCTGATACTTTTCGATGACGAAATCGACAACTCGCCTTTTATCTCTTTATCCTTCTTGGTAATGGCGTACTGCGTCATAACGGTTAAATATTTTGGTAAAAATCGAGCGCTTCGTAAACCCGTTCACGACCGCAGTTACAATTGATTTCAAACCTCCCGGCCCCGGGCAGCAAGGTGAAATTGATGCGTTTCCCTTCGTTCTTTTTATCGTGGGTCATCAATTCAAACAGGGCCGCATAATCGCTTTCGGCCACTTCAAATTTCCCGTATATCGACTTGAGCCACTCAATCAGTTGCACCATCTCCTCTTTCGGAAAACCACATTCGCGGTGCGACAGCCAAAGTTCGGCCATCATGCCATAAGCTACCGCGAAACCATGCAAAATGGGCTTTCCGCTTTCCATTGCATAACTTTCGAATGCATGGCCAATGGTGTGCCCAAAATTGAGTGCCTTACGGATGTTCCTTTCATTGGGATCTTTGTCGACAAAGTAATCCTTGATGGCCACCGAACGGGCTATCATCCCGCTCAGGATCTTCAAATCGGGTTGAATAAGGTCGAACCGTCGGACCTCTTCCAGGTGGTCGGTCGAGAAAATCAGCCCATGTTTTATCATCTCGGCATATCCCGAAAGGAAATTGGGATGGTCAATCGTTTGCAGAAAACGGGTGTCTATCAATACGTGATTGGGTTGATTGATAACCCCAATCTCGTTCTTGAGTCCGTTAAAGTTGAAACCGGTCTTTCCGCCCACCGATGCATCGACCTGGGCCAGCAGCGTGGTAGGGATATTGACAAAATCGCACCCCCGCTTGAAGGTCGAAGCGGCAAAGCTCCCAAGGTCGGTCAGCATCCCGCCACCCAGATTGACCACCAGCGATTTGCGATCGGCACCGTTTTGGCTCAGAAACAGCCAAATCTGCTCGACCGACGAAAGTTTCTTGTTCTCTTCGCCCGAAGGAATCACCACCTGTTTCAGCTTCGAAAACCCCGGGGTATCTATAACAGGGGGAATGCACCACTGTGCACAATGCTCCTCGGTGACCAGAAATAACTTGTCGTCGGGATAGGCTGCCAGAATCTTTCCCAACACCTCACCAAGCGCTGTTGTCACCGTTACCGGGACATGATATTGCGGGGTTTTCTCCATCGTATTGTTGTTCTATGCAGCAAAGTTAAAAGAAATTACTATCTTGGTTTTCGGAATAATGACATTTACCCATCTTTTTAACCGCAAACAATTATGGTTTACAGCAACAAAAACAGTGTGACGAAACTGAAAAACACTTTTCTATTGGTGGGAATATTGCTGCTACTGACAGCTACAGCCTTTATTTTCCTCGAAGAGTTTGTCATCGTTGCCATTATTGCCGGCTTCTTTTTGCTGGGCATCCTGTTGGTAACCATGCTAAACCTGCAATATGTGAAAATAGCCGAAGAGAATGGCCGCCTCTCGATACGGTATTATGCCGTATTCTCCGTAAACCGGCAATACGAGTCAATCGAATTTCCGGTCAGCAGCCTGAAAAAGGTAGAGGTCAGCAAATATTTCCTTGGGCTCAAATGGGATGTCAGCTTCACGGTCCGCCTAAAACAAGGCTTTGCCGACTACCCGCCGGTATGCTTCTCGGCCATCCCCCGAAAGGAACGCATCAGGTTAATCAACTGGATAAAAGGGCTGAAATAGCGTAAAGAGCGTTTCCGGTTAGTATTTCTGCAAATAAATCACCTCCGGTGCATCTTCCCTGTTCAACGAGATAGTCAATCCCTTATCGTCTGCTTTGGCAACCCCCTGGATGGCTTTTCCGTCAGGGGTAACCCATTTCACGGTAAACACATGCTCAAGCCCCGACGGGCTCAAAGTCCCAATCTCCTGAAAATCGGTATAGCCCAACAACTTTCCGTTGAGCACAATAAGCTGTTTCTCATTCCCGGCCGGAACAACATCAATAAAGTAGCTGCTGTTCCAGTAAAGGTTCCGGGGCTTGTAGTTGGTTTGGTCTACAGAGGGCGCGACAGTGGCTGCCGGCTCAGCTTTTACCGGTGCGAGGCTTTCCGGGGCTACCTGAACTGCTGCTGCCGGCGCTACCGTTACAGCTGCTGCCGTTTTTTCGGTAACCGCTGCCGGCAAAGCATTGAACTGTTGCCGGAGGTTGTTTTCAGGCAATGCTTTCAATTCAGACAATGCATCGGCTACCGCTTCGGCATATCCCTGCCGGTATTCTTTCGATTCGCCTTCACCTTCGCCTGCCCAAACCACATTATTCATACAATCTTTAAGCTCTATCCGTAACTTGTTTTTGAACATGCTTGACTTCTTTATCAACGAAACCGTCAGGGCATCGCACAAATCGGCCGGCTTCTGCTTCGATTCAAATTGACTTTGGATAGATTTGGCATGAAAATTACGCTGAATCTCACCGCTAATGCCATAAGGATTAAAGCCTTCGCCAATTTCAGGATAAGCGGTTGGGATAATCACATATTTGAAAACCGACTGACCCACGGCCAACTGTACAACAAGCAAAAAAAGGATAGAGAGCAGATGTTTCTTCATAACGCGAAAAGCTAAATTTCAGGAAACTAAACTACAAATTATTTTTGAGTAGCACCCTTTTTGCGCCCGCTTATCTGCAACAATACGGGAGTCCCGACAAATTATTATTTTTATGGCCGTTACACCCTAAAGCCAGTTGACGATGGACCGGTTTCCCGCTTTGCTCTCAATCGTATTGTTGTTTCAGTTTGCTACAGCCGCTGTTGCCCAGACTCCCGCAAAAGGGCACAACACCGTTCGTCTGGTCAGCTACAATATCCGTAACGGCAAAGGGCTCGACAACAAGGTCGACCAGGAAAGAATAGCCCGTATTATCACGGCTTCCGGTGCCGACTTCGTGGCCCTTCAGGAGCTCGACAGCTGCACGCAACGGTACAACAAAGATTTTGTATTGCAAAAACTGGCCATGCTCACCGGTATGGAGGCCATCTATGCTCCGGCCATCCCTTTCCAGGGCGGGAAGTATGGCATCGGACTGCTCTCGAAACAAAAGGCAATGTCGTGGAAATATTACCCGCTGCCCGGCAGTGAGGAGGAGCGGGTACTGTTGGTTGCCGAGTTTTGCGATTGCTATATCCTCAACACCCATTTCTCGTTAACCGAAGCGGACCAACTTCTGTCGCTCGATACCATTTTCGCCGTAGCCGCCCAACTCAACAAACCCTGTTTCCTGATGGGCGACCTGAATGCCACTCCCGGCTCGGAAGTAATCAAACGACTTAGCAAACACTTTACCTGTCTGACCGATACCGCGGCACACACCTTTCCGGCCGACAAGCCCGACATCACCATCGACTATATTTTTACCCCCATGCCCCGGTCGGCTTTTACCCTCAAAGGAAGTTACGTCATCGACGAACCACAAGCCTCCGACCATCGCCCGGTAGGTGTGGATATTCATAATCGAGTTAAGATTGTTAAGCAACTTCTTGTTGGTAAAGATGTTCCTGAAACTCAATAAATAGTTTACTGATGTTGGCCACATCTCCCAAAATTTCTTTGGCATCTTCCAGTGATTGATATTTGTTTGTCAGCAAGATTGGAAGTTTCTCCTGGTCGAGTTCTGTTGAAGTTGATTTGTTCAATTTTTTCGAAAACAATGTGTTCGCTAAATTTTTCTGCTAACATTTTTACCCTTTTTTATATTCCCCACCCGGCTCTGCAGCCATACCTTCGACAAGCTCAGGCACCGGCAGTATTGAGGTTGAGCCA
>CAYOJD010000103.1:9596-10756 GCA_964404205.1 uncultured Prolixibacteraceae bacterium | reverse complement strand
CCGGCCAGCAGCAAAAGCCCTACAAACAACAAATGCCGCACCTTATCGCGTAGCGAAAAGCGCAGCCGCATTGCTGTCGCATAAAGCAACGTGTTACTTGGACACATTATTAAACCCAATACCCTCAAACACTAACCGATTTAAATCAAGCGGTCTAAATCATCCAATCCCGCTCAATCAATTTCTACTTTTTACCTTATTGACCCAAATACCGCATACAAAAAACTGCACTGCCGGATTCGTCCGACAGGCAAGTTGGTGAAATGTCTTGGTACCCTTTGCACAAAACACTGATGAAACAAAAAAATTGCGTAGCGAAGCCCCCTTTTACCTTAAATATTGATTTATTGGCTATTGTGCGCTGAAATCATAAAATTTATTCCTGTTAGATTATACCCTTTCACAAAAAACATCGTCGACCTGACTTCTGATTCCCCAATTGGCATTATTATAAAAAATCAAATCACGGGCAAAACTAAGAATAATCGGCAAATCTGCAAGAAATAAATTATGTTTTTTCCAATATGGTCAAATCCAACAATAACAAGTGATACAAAATTATCATTTACGACAGATATGGTTAATTTAAACTATTCGCCATATCGCTCGATGCAAACGTTTGCGACAATATAAAATCGAAATAATTACAATTTTAAATTACGCTGCTTTTATGGCTGCAACTGATTTATCCTTTCGAAAATTCATTGCGCGTTTAACAACATGTTTCCATCGAAAAAACAGGAGGCTTTCTACACATTACCCCTCCTTTTCGTATAAAATGGGGTTATCTGTTCTTCAGTGTGGGCCGCTGTCAGAGTCCCTCCTTATTAGCGCAACCTCCGGAGCATTTCCCTGTATCTCTTCTATAAGCCAACCTATCTCCACCGTATGCCCTCTGTATCTTCTCTCAATCATCTGTACATCTTCTGTACATTTTATATACTTATTTGTATAGAAGGATATCAGGAGAAAAGGAGAAAAAAACCAGAATTTTAGGTGAAGATACAGAACGGATACAGAGAGGAAAGCGAACTGAAGCGGAAATGCCGGGTTAGTACATGCAAACTTTTTTTGAAACAGATTATTGCAATTGTCTTTCCTTTTGTTTTTATTTGTGACAATCAAATTGAAGGATGAAAATTTTACAATCAATATGGCTT
>CAYOJD010000103.1:7583-9586 GCA_964404205.1 uncultured Prolixibacteraceae bacterium | reverse complement strand
TGCTGAAAGTGAGGTAAAAAATGAAAAGATATCAACAATTTCAAAAACAATCCAGATCCACCTGAACCATCTGCATAAAAACTTTATTAATTTTGGTAAGATTCCTATGAAAGATAATAACATGGAATCTAGTGGTAATAACATAAGGCCCAAAATGACATAAAACTTTACATGATGGAACAAATTTAGGATTTACTTGTTTACTTATAAAAAAAACTTGGTTTTAAATAACTCAGTGAACCAGAAATAAGAAAGTTTTACAATCAATATGGCTTTGGTGGGGCAAAAACACTTTCCTCTGTGTGAGGTAGGGCCATATTGTATTTTTTAATATACAGAAGCGGCTTGCCAAACACACGGCAGGCCGCTTTTCGTTTTATTTCAACCGCTAAAACAATAAAAATGACAAATAACAAGAATTGGTGGTGGCGCAGCAACTCAACGAAACCGTGAGAGATTAGCCCGTCGTACCCCTGCATTGTCAATGGAAAAGCGGCTTCTCGGTTCACGGGAAGCCGCTTTTTTTAGCCTCTGTTCCTATGGGAACCAAACAGACAGTTACGCTGGTACTTTATCTTGCTACTTGATACCATTCAATATGAACAAACACAATTTTACCACACAAATCCGGGAGATACTGGCCGACACGGTTACGCCGGTAAGTATCTACCTGAAAATGCGCGACCTATACCCCAACGCGCTGCTGCTCGAGAGTTCCGACTATCGCAGCCACGAGAACAGCTGGTCGTTTATCTGCCTCGACGAGGCCGCCTCCGTCGAAGTAGATCAGGGGAGGGTGCAACAGCTATTCCCTGACGGCACATCGGAATCGGTCCAACTATCGCACAACGGCCAGTTGGCCCAATTGCTCGACAGCTTTCTTACCCGTTTTGTCTGCAACAACCCCAATCCCCGTAATCCGGTGAACGGGCTCTTTGGGTATACTGCCTACGATGCGGTGCAACATTACGAAACACTGAAATTTCGCCATCAGGCAAACGGCAGCTATACCGTACCGGAGGTGCATTATGGCTTTTATCGTTTTATTGTGGCCATTAACCACTACCAAAACCGTATCGAACTGATTGAGAATTGCTTCGAAGGCGAAAGCTCGTCGCTCGACCAGATGGTGGAGTTGCTGAAGAACCGCAATATAGCCACATTCCCTTTTGACACTGATGGCGAGGAGCAGTCGAACATTACCGACGAGGAGTATAAGCATATGGTTACCAAAGGGAAAGAGCACTGCTTCCGCGGCGACGTTTTCCAGATTGTCCTTTCGCGGCAGTACCGCCAACGCTTCACCGGCGACGAGTTCAATGTCTATCGGGCGCTTCGCTCTATCAACCCTTCGCCTTATCTCTTCTTTTTCGACTATGGCAATTACAAAATCTTTGGGTCGTCGCCCGAGGCACAGTTGCAGATTGCCAAAGGGAAGGTATCCATCAACCCGATTGCCGGCACCTTCCGTCGCACCGGCAACGACGAACAGGATATTCAGCTGGCCGAAAAGCTGTCGAAAGACCCCAAGGAGAATGCCGAGCATGTGATGCTGGTCGATTTGGCCCGCAACGACCTGAGCCGCAATGCCGACGGGGTCAAAGTGGAACTCTTTCGCGAGGTGCAGTTCTATTCGCACGTGATACATCTGGTATCGAAGGTAAGCGGACAGCTTGCCGAAACGGGCCATACCTTCAGGGTGATGGGCGACTCCTTCCCGGCAGGAACCCTCTCGGGTGCCCCAAAATTCAGGGCAATGGAGCTGATTGACCAGTACGAAAACCAAAACCGTGGCTTCTATGGCGGTTGTATCGGCTTCGCCGGATTCGACGGCTCTTTTAACCATGCCATTATGATCCGTTCGTTTCTTAGCAAAAACAATACGCTTTTTTCGCAGGCCGGCGCAGGCATTGTAGCCGTCTCGGACGAAGAGAGCGAACTGCAGGAGGTGGGCAATAAACTGGCCGCCCTGAAGAAAGCCGTGGAAATGGCAAAAGGAATAA
>CAYOJD010000103.1:0-7573 GCA_964404205.1 uncultured Prolixibacteraceae bacterium | reverse complement strand
CCGGGTTTGTTGTTGCTTCTTGTTCATCTCTGAATAAGATGAAAAGATTAGAAAGATGAATTAGGAATGATAAATGAAAGGAACTTTGTCACGCTGTAACTATCTAAAAAAATGAACATACTCGTTATCGACAATTACGACTCGTTTACCTACAATCTGGTACATACCCTAAAGAAGTTCGAAGGGGTGACCGTAACGGTGAAGCGAAATGACCAGGTAGATGCCATTGAAGCATCGGCCTATGATAAGCTACTCTTTTCGCCGGGACCGGGAATTCCCGAAGAGGCGGGCAATATGCCGGCTATCATCAAAGCCCTTGCGGGAAAGAAACCAATGTTGGGGGTTTGCCTGGGCCATCAGGCCATCGGCGAAGCCTTTGGAGGTACACTCCGGAATATGAACCAGGTGCTGCACGGCATCGCCACCCCGGTAACCGTGGTGGCCAACAGTTACCTTTTCGACGGACTGCCCGAAACGCTTGAAGTGGGCCGCTACCATTCGTGGATAGTGGACACCGAGGCATTGCCCGAGGCCATCGAGGTTACCGCCATTGACAACGAAGGGCGAATCATGGCGTTGCAGCATAAAGCATTCGATATTCAGGGTGTACAGTTCCATCCCGAATCGGTATTAACACCGCTGGGCGAAAAGATGCTGGAGAACTGGGCGAGGCATTAAAAATAGGTAGCAAGAGGCAAGCTCAAGAGATGTGGGATGATTTGAGCAACAGCTATGCTACTTGATACAAAAAAAGAAAAAATGAAAGAAATACTCAACCATCTGTTTGAATACAAAACCCTTGGCGAGAAAGATGCCGAGGCCGTTTTGTCTGAAATTACCGGCGGGAAATATTCGGATGCCGAGATAGCTGCCTTTATCACGGTATTCAATATGCGCACCATCACCATCGAAGAGCTTTCCGGTTTTCGGAACGCGCTGTTGAAAAGTGCCGTTCCGGTCGATTTTTCTGCTTATCAGACCATCGACCTGTGTGGTACCGGTGGCGATGGCAAGGATACCTTCAATATCTCGACCCTTTCGGCCTTTGTAGTGGCCGGCAGCGGTTCACTGGTCGCCAAGCATGGCAACTATGGCGCCTCGTCGGGTTGCGGCTCCTCCAATGTGATGGAATATCTGGGTTACCGCTTCTCGAACAACGAGGAGAAACTGAAGCACGAACTCGAAAGTTGCGGCATCACCTTTTTGCATGCCCCCCTCTTCAATCCGGCCATGAAGAATGTGGCACCGGTACGCCGCGCCCTTCGGCTAAAGACCTTTTTCAATATGTTGGGGCCGATGGTAAACCCCAGTCGACCGAAAAACCAGATCGTAGGGGTTTTCAGCATGGAGCTGGCCCGTATGTACAACTATCTCTACCAGCGCAGCGATGTGAATTATACCATCGTTCACACGCTCGACGGCTACGATGAGATTTCGCTCACCGGACCGTTTAAACTGCAAAGCCGTTTATCGGAACAGATACTCTCACCCGCATCGCTTGGATTGCCTCAACTACAAGCGGCGGAGTTGGCTGGCTCGGGCGACATTCCGGGTACGGCAGCTATCTTTACAGCGGTATTGCACGGCAAAGGGACCGACGCGCAAAACAGCGCGGTAGTAGCCAATTCGGCCATGGCCATTCGCACCATTCGTCCTGAATTGTCGGTAGAAGATGCCGTGGAAACGGCGCGCCAGTCGTTGCTCGGAGGCCAGGCGCTGAAAGTGTTTAACCGGTTAATCGCCTTACAATGAAAACGATTCTCGATAAAATAGTCGCCGATCGCCGCCTCGCCGTTGAAGCCCTGAAAAAGAGCAACCCCATTGGGGCGGTGGTGGCCGGAATAGACCCAAGCCGAATGGCCAACTCGCTGAAAAAAGCCTTAACAGACAATGGTGCGAGTGGTATTATTGCCGAGTTTAAACGACAGTCGCCATCGAAAGGCATTATCAACGAAAAGGTGACGCCCGAAGAGGTGACTAAGGGATATGCCGATGCCGGTGCCAGCGGGTTGTCGGTACTCACCGAACCGCTCTATTTTGGCGGAAGCGACAAAGATCTGCAATTGGTGCGGAGAGCCAATCCGCTGACCCCGCTGCTACGGAAAGATTTTGTGGTAGATGACTATCAGATTGCCGAAGCTGCTGCACTACAGGCCGATGTGATTCTGCTGATTGCTGCCGTTCTCTCGCGTGAGGAGATATTGCATTTCACACAAACAGCCCATCAGTTTGGGCTGGAGGTGCTGCTCGAACTGCATGATGAGGCTGAACTGGAAAAGATTGTTGCCGAAGTGGATATGATTGGTATCAACAACCGGAACCTGAAAGACTTCTCTGTCGATACCGAGCGGTCGCTGAAGTTGTTGAGAAAGCTTCCGGCTGATGCAGTAAAGGTGGCCGAGAGCGGCCTGAGCAACCCCGCAACGGTTGACCATCTGCGCGAAGGGGGCTTTAGCGGTTTCCTGATGGGCGAAAGCTTGATGAAGAATGATAATCCCGGGCTGGCATGCCGCGAGTTTATCGGAAAACTAAAAAGATGAGTATTTCCCTTAAATATTCAACCCTTTCAGGGCTGAGGCTCCAGATGACACGAGTACCACCGGCGCTGCCGGCGGTTATTAACATTCAGTCCCTTCGGGACAGTTAAAGAATGTACAACTGATTTTTCTCCCAAAGGGAGTAAATCCGCCGGGCGGAAATAACCGTGTGGTGAAACCCACGGACACACAGTATAACTATAATTATTCCCCGGAGGGGGTAAACATTGATGAACAACCTCAAAATAAAAGTCTGCGGCATGACCGATGCCGATAATGTAGCCAACCTCGTTGCGCTACAGCCCGATTATATTGGCTTTATCTTCTATCCAAAGTCGAAGCGCTATGCGGGCGACACTATCGATGAAGAGATTTTGGCCACCATTCCGGCCTACATCATGAAGGTGGGCGTTTTTGTGGATGAGCCGTTGCATTCCCTGCTCGACAAGTTCAACAACAACATGCTCGATATGGTCCAACTGCATGGCAACGAGATTCCGGCCTACTGCGAACAACTGAAACGGCTCAATATCCCGGTTATCAAAGTCTTTGGCATCGACAGCCATTTCGATTTCAGCGTAACCCAAAACTACGAACCCTACTGTAGCTACTTTCTTTTTGATACCGGAGGCCAAAGTGACAAAGGAGGAACGGGAACCCATTTTGACTGGACTGTTTTACAACGTTACGCCGGAGCGACCCCTTTCTTCCTGAGCGGAGGTATAGGTCCCCATGATGCGGAAGCCATCTTGCAACTCGGCCACCCGGCGCTCTTTGGCATCGACCTCAACAGCCAATTCGAAATCGGCCCGGGCATAAAAGATATTGATGCATTGGAGGCTTTTTTTGACCAATTGTAAATCATTATGCCGGATAGCAACCTACCGGCAGTTCAAAATATAGAATCATGAAAACTGACGAAAGAGGATTTTACGGACTTTTCGGCGGAGCCTATATTCCCGAGATGCTCCACACCAATATCGAAGAGTTGCGACTGAACTATCAGCAAATCATCGACCAGCCGGAGTTTCAGCAGGAGTTTCGCCGATTGCTGAAGCACTATGTGGGCCGTCCTTCGCCCCTCTATTTTGCCGAACGCCTTTCGGAGAAATACAACACCCATATTTACCTGAAACGGGAAGATTTGAACCATACCGGCTCACACAAGATTAATAATACCATCGGGCAGATTCTGCTCGCCAAAGCATTGGGCAAGAGACGCATTATTGCAGAAACCGGTGCCGGGCAGCACGGGGTAGCTACTGCCACCGTTTGTGCACTGATGGGAATGGATTGTGTGGTACACATGGGCGATACCGACGTGAAACGACAGATGCCCAATGTATTGCGAATGAAAATGCTGGGCGCAACGGTGGTTCCGGCCATGAGTGGCAACCGCACACTCAAAGATGCCGGTAACGAAGCGCTCCGCGACTGGATTAGTCACCCCGACGAGACCCATTACCTGATAGGTTCGGTGGTTGGCCCTCACCCCTTCCCCGATCTGGTCGCCCAATTTCAGTCGGTCATTTCGGAAGAGATACGCTGGCAGCTGAAGGAGTTTACCGGCAGCGAACTGCCCGATTATGTGATGGCCTGCATTGGCGGCGGCAGCAACGCGATGGGCGCTTTTTATCACTATATCGATGAACCCGGTGTAAAACTGGTTGCCGTCGAGGCCGCCGGCTTGGGTGTCGATTCGGGCGAGACGGCTGCATCGATTGCACGCGGGAGCGTAGGGATTATTCAGGGGGCACGCACCATGCTGATGCAGGATGCTGATGGCCAAATTATTGAACCCTACTCTATCTCGGCCGGACTCGACTATCCGGGCATTGGGCCGGCACATGCCTATCTGCACCATATCGGACGAATGCAGGTACTCGATGCCACCGACAAAGAGGCACTCGAAGCGGCCTTTGAACTGACTGCGCTGGAGGGAATTATCCCTGCGCTGGAATCGGCCCACGCGCTGGCCGCCCTTCCCAAATTGCCCTTTACCACCAACGATGTGGTGGTGGTCAATATCTCGGGCCGTGGCGACAAAGATATGGAGACCTACATCCGCTACATGCAAAACGACAGAAACCTTTAATCGTTAAATATCAACAGAATGAATCGTATCGACACCCTTTTTCAAACGAAAAAGAATAACCTATTATCCATCTATTTTACTGCCGGTTACCCGGAATTGGAATCGACCGTTCCGGTTTTGGAAGCCCTGCAAAACTCAGGTGTGGCGATGGTCGAGATTGGGATGCCCTTCTCCGACCCGTTGGCCGATGGACCGGTGATTCAGGAGAGCAGCAGCGTAGCGTTAAAGAACGGCATGAGCATCAAAAAGCTTTTCAGTCAACTGGAAAATATCCGGGAAACCGTCCATATACCGCTGGTGCTGATGGGCTACCTCAATCCGGTGACACAGTATGGGGTAGAGAATTTTTGCCGGGCTTGCCGCCAGGCCGGTATCGATGGCGTTATTCTGCCCGACCTTCCGGTAGAAGAGTATCAACTTCATTACCAGAAATATTTCGAAGCCCACGACCTTCGGTTTATCTTTCTGATTACACCACAAACCACCGAAGCCCGCATCCGCGAAATCGATGCCATTGGAAAAGGCTTTATCTACATGGTTTCGAGCGCATCGACCACAGGGGCCAAAAGCACCATTGCCGAAAAGCAGATGGCCTATTTCGAACGGGTTAGGGCCATGCAACTGCAAAATCCGCTGATGATTGGGTTTGGCATATCGAACCACGATACCTTTCGGCAGGCCTGCCAATATGCGAACGGAGCCATCATTGGCAGTGCGTTTGTAAGGGCACTTTCCGCCGAAGGCGAAATTGGCCTTAAAGTGTCGGGCTTTGTCAACCCGGTTATTTCAAACAGATAGCGAGATAACAACAAGTTACCAATATCTGTACCGGCGATGAAAAAAGGGGTAGTTTTATTTGTTAAAAAATGTAAATATTCCCTTAGTCAGATTCATTTCAAAAGAATTACCGCCAATAAAATGTAAATTTGACGCTTTCGTATTGAAAAATGATAAAAAACAGGATGGGAACCGAAGGCTCGCATGAATCATTGGCTCGTTTTGTATCATCAACAACCTGAAATAATATTAATTAACAAATTCAACATTAATGAGAAGAAGTTTTATTGCCCTTCTCTCGCTGGTGGTTCTGCTGAACTTCCAGGCCAAAGCAGATGAAGGTATGTGGCTCCCGGCATTGGTTGGGAAACTGAACATTGCAAAGATGCAGTCGATGGGCTTAAAGTTATCGGCCGAGCAGATTTATTCGATCAATAACTCAAGCTTGAAAGATGCCGTTGTCGCACTCGACCGCGGCTCATGTACTGCCGAAGTGGTTTCGGCCGACGGCTTGCTGCTCACCAATCACCATTGTGGTTTTGGTGAAATCCAGGCCCACAGTTCTGTGGAACACGACTACCTGAAAGATGGTTTCTGGGCGATGACCCGCGAACAGGAGTTGCCGAATCCCGGTAAAACCGTTACTTTTCTGGTTCGCATGGAAGATGTGACCACGCAGGTTTTACAGGATGTGACCGACAGCATGGATGAAGCCAAACGTGCGGAAACCATTATGAATGCCATATCCAAAATTGAGAAAGAGGCCAGGGGCGACACCCATTACGAAACCCGTGTACGGTCGCTCTTCGAGATGAACACCTTCTACCTCTTTGTTACCGAAACATTTAAAGATATCCGTCTGGTTGGGGCACCTCCGCAATCGATTGGTAAGTTTGGCGGCGAAACCGACAACTGGATGTGGCCACGCCATACCGGCGACTTCTCGATGTTCCGCATCTATGCAGGGCCCGATGGCAAACCTGCCGAATATGCGAAAGAGAATGTACCCTACCACCCTAAACATCATTTGCCCGTTTCGCTGAAAGGTGTCGAAAAAGGCGATTACGCCATGGTGATGGGTTATCCGGGCCGTACCAACCGCTATCTCACATCGTGGGGCGTGAAAAATACGATGGATATCACCAACAATATTCGTATTGCGGTCCGCGATGCCAAGTTGAACATCATCCGCGATTATATGGCTACCAGCGACAAGGCTCGTATCCAGTATGCCTCTAAATTTGCCCGCAGTTCGAACTACTACAAATATTCGATTGGGCAAAACAAAGGATTGACTGCCCTTGATGTAATCGCTAAAAAACAGGCTATCGAAAAACAGTTTGCCGAATGGGCGAATCAAACACCCGAAAGGAAAGCCAAATATGGTGAAGCACTCTCGCTTATCGAAAATTCATTTCAGAATACCGAAACCAGAGTGGCCAATGAATATATGCGCGAAGCTTTGCTTCAGGGTCCTGAAATATTCCTTTTTGCCTATGGATTCTCAGGTCTTTACGATGCACTGAATGGGGGCGAAAAATCGAAAATTGATGAAGAGGTTAAAGAACTGAAAAGTCAAATCGATGAATATTTCAAAGATTACGACGAAGCAACCGACATGAAAATCACCGGAGAGATGATGGAAATGTATGCTCAAAATGTAGTATTGAAGTATCAGCCCGGCTTCTTTGAAGAGATAACCCGCAAATTCAAAGGCGATTATAATGCATATGCCGTTGAGTTGTTCAAGAAAACCATTTTTGGCAACAAGGCTAAAATAGAAGCATTCCTGAATGCCCCTTCGGCCAAAGTATTGGACAAAGACAAAATCTTCCAGTCGACACGTGCTATTTTCGACACCTATTCGCAGATTGGCGTCGACTATCGCGAGGTAGCAGGCGAGCAGGATAAAGGGCGCCGCCTGTTTGTAGCCGGAATGAACGAGATGAACGAAGGAAAATCGTATGCTTATCCCGATGCCAATTCAACCATGCGTTTGACCTACGGTAGTGTAGGCGACTATCAGCCGCGCGATGGGGTGCTCTATCACCATTTCACCACGCTGAAAGGATACCAAGAGAAAGGAATCCCCGGGGATGTCGATTTCGATGTTCCGGCCCGTTTGCTCGTAATGGCCAAAAACAAAGATTACGGTCAGTATGCC
>CAYOJD010000102.1:8340-10970 GCA_964404205.1 uncultured Prolixibacteraceae bacterium | reverse complement strand
CGTGCGGAAGGCCGTCCAATCTTTCATTTACATTAAATTCGAGCCGCGTAAGGTAAATGTTTCGGGGGTGCTTGGTCAAATTTCGCTATCTTTGAACCGACATTCAAGTTCAAACCCAAATATAAAACAGAACGCAATGATCCTCTTTTTCGAAGGAAAACAGAACCTGTTAGCTGTTGATTCGCAACACTCCCTTTCAGCCACCGACATCGAAAAACTGGTCTGGCTTTTCGACCAGGCACAACCGGTAAACGCCCCTTCCGTTCAGGGTGTTTTTGTAGGTCCCCGCAAAGAGATGATTACCCCCTGGAGTACCAACGCGGTAGAGATTACCCAAAATATGGGCATCTCCGGTATTGTGCGCATTGAAGAATTTTTTGCTTCGCCGGACGAGAAACCTACTTTCGACCCCATGTTGCAAGCCCTTTACCGCAATCCCGACCAGACCGTGTTTACCATTGTACACCAGCCCGACCCGGTAGTTTATATCGACAACATTGCCGAATACAATAAAAAAGAGGGGCTTGCACTGAGCGATGACGAGATTGGCTATCTCGAAGAGGTGGCCGTAAAGATGGGCCGTAAGCTTACCGACAGCGAAGTGTTCGGTTTTTCGCAGGTGAACTCGGAGCATTGCCGTCACAAAATATTCAACGGAAGTTTTGTTATCGACGGGCAGGAAAAACCATCTACCCTATTCCAACTGATTAAAAAAACCACACAAACCCATCCCAATACCATCGTTTCGGCTTACAAAGACAACTGTTCGTTTAGTGAGGGCCCTGCAGCCGAACAGTTTGCGCCGGCCACGCAGGACACTGCCGACTTTTTTCAGGTAACCGATATCGACACAGTACTTTCGCTAAAAGCCGAAACACATAATTTCCCCACGACCGTGGAGCCGTTTAACGGTGCAGCTACCGGTACCGGTGGCGAAATTCGCGACCGTATTGCCGGCGGAAAAGGGAGCTATCCCATTGCCGGAACAGCCGTTTACATGACCTCCTACTCGCGCAACGACGACGAGAAGCGCTCTTGGGAACAAAATACAGCCCCACGTCCCTGGCTCTACCAAACCCCCGAAGAGATCCTGATTAAGGCCTCGAACGGCGCTTCCGATTTTGGCAACAAGTTTGGCCAACCGCTTATCAACGGTTCGGTCCTCACTTTCGAACATTTCGAAAACCAGAAGAAATTTGGGTTCGACAAGGTCATTATGCTGGCCGGCGGCATCGGTTTTGGCCGCAAAGAGGATAGCTTAAAAGATAGGCCCGGCGTTGGCGACAAGGTGGTACTGCTCGGGGGCGACAACTACCGCATTGGTATGGGCGGCGGCGCTGTTTCGTCAGTCGACACCGGTGAGTTCGAAAGCCATATCGAACTGAATGCCGTGCAACGCGCCAATCCCGAGATGCAGAAACGGGCCTACAATACCATTCGCGCGTTGGCCGAGTCGGGCAATAATCCCATTATTTCGATTCACGACCACGGCGCGGGAGGCCATTTGAACTGCCTTTCGGAGTTGGTCGAAGAGACCGGCGGGAAGATCTATATCGACCAATTGCCGGTTGGAGATCCTACCCTTTCGGCCAAAGAGATTGTGGGCAACGAATCGCAGGAACGCATGGGATTTGTCACCAGTGCAGAACATATTGAGCTGATTCGCCGTATTGCCGGGCGCGAACGTTCGCCCATGTATGTGATTGGCGAAACCACCGGCGACCATAAATTCACCTTCGAGAACCGTAACACCGGCGAGAAACCTATCGACTGGGAACTGGCCTATATGTTTGGCAAACCACCACGCACCGTACTCGAAGATACGACGCAAAATATGGTCTATACCGAACCCCAATACAGCAACAACGAGGTAAATCAGCTGGTCGAAAAGGTACTTCAGCTCGAATCGGTTGGTTGCAAAGACTGGCTCACCAACAAGGTCGACCGCTCAGTAACCGGACGTATCGCCAAACAACAGTGTGCCGGCGAACTTCAGCTACCGCTGAACAACCTTGGCGTGGTAGCCATCGATTTTCAGGGCGAGAAAGGAATTGCCACTTCGTTGGGCCACGCGCCTGCAGCCGGGTTGGTCGATGCAGCCAGTGGCTCGGTACTTTCGATTGCCGAATCGCTTACCAATATCATTTGGGCTCCCCTTACCCATGGGTTGAAAGGGGTCTCTCTTTCGGCCAACTGGATGTGGCCAGCCAAAAACAGCGGCGAAAATGCACGGCTCTACGCGGCTGTCGAAGCAGCATCGGAGTTTGCCTGTGCATTAGGCATCAATATTCCTACCGGGAAAGACTCCCTCTCGATGACCCAGAAATACAAAGACGATGTAGTTTACTCGCCCGGAACAGTCATTATCTCGGCCTCGGGCGAAGTGGCCAATCTTCGGGCCATTGTTGAACCGGTAGTGATAAACGATGCCGGCAAACCACTCTACTATATCGATTTCGCGAAAACCGGCAAGACACTGGGCGGAAGTTCGCTTGGACAAGTGCTTTCAAAACTGGGCGAAAAAGCGCCGACAGTAGCCGACAGCGCCTATTTTGCCCAAGCTTTTGTAACTGTTCAGCAAGCCATCAACGAAGGTTTAATTGCTTCGGGCCACGATATTTCTGCGGGTG
>CAYOJD010000102.1:0-8330 GCA_964404205.1 uncultured Prolixibacteraceae bacterium | reverse complement strand
ACGACCCTCCTCGAAATGACCTTTGCCCAAAATAGAGGTGGTTTGGCCGTCGATTTATCGGGATTGAATGAAACCGACAGCGTCAAAGTGCTTTTTGCCGAAAATCCGGGCATTGTGGTACAAGCCCATTTGGCTGCCTCGCTCGAAGCGTTGCTTTCGAAAGCCGGGATTGGCTTTGTAAAGATTGCCACCCCAACCGAAAGTCGTAACATTGAGGTTAAGAATGGCAACGACATTTTCAGCTTCGAAATCAATGCACTGCGCGACAAATGGTTCCGCCCGTCATACCTGCTCGACCGCAAACAGAGCGGCGATAAGTTAGCTTTGGAGCGCTCGGTCAATTATAAAAATAATGAACTGAAATACAACTTTGGCTCCTCTGCCGGACAGTTTGCCGCGTTGGGTATCGACCCGAAACGACGTAAAGCCTCCGGTGTAAAAGCAGCCATCATTCGCGAGAAAGGGGTTAACGGCGATCGAGAAATGGCCTGGAGCCTCTATCTGGCTGGCTTCGATGTGAAAGATGTGCATATGACCGACCTGATTAGCGGCCGCGAAAACCTTGAAGAGATTAATATGATTGTCTTTGTGGGCGGATTCTCCAACTCCGATGTCCTGGGTTCGGCCATTGGCTGGGCAGGTGCCTTCAAATACAACGAGAAAGCTAAACTGGCGCTTGAGAACTTTTACCAACGTGAGGATACCCTTAGTTTGGGTATCTGTAATGGCTGTCAGTTGATGGTAGCCCTCGATTTGGTGCATCCCGAACTGGAGAAGAAGACCAAAATGTTGCATAACGCTTCGCACAAATTTGAGTCGTGTTTTGTCAACGTCGATATTCAGGAGAATGAATCGGTGATGTTGAAAACGTTTGCCGGTCGTCGTTTGGGGGTTTGGGTTGCCCACGGCGAAGGAAAGTTCTCGATGCCATACAGCGAAGAAACCTACCGCATTCCGGTTAAATACTCATATCAAAATTATCCGGGCAATCCGAATGGTTCCGACTACCATACCGCAGCCATCTGTTCGGCCGATGGTCGCCATTTGGCGATGATGCCCCACCTCGAACGGGCTATCTATCCCTGGCAATGGGGCCACTATCCGTCCAACCGCAAAACCGATGAGGTTTCGCCATGGATTGAAGCTTTTGTGAATGCCCGCTTGTGGATTGAGGGGAAATAAAAAAGAACCCCTGAGTGGCAGAGTACCAAAGAAGCTGAGAGTCGGCTTCCTTTGGTACTCTGTTGTTTTACCGCTTAGGGACGTCGTAATAAAAGAAAAACTGCCAGGGTGGGGAACCGAGGCAGTTATCTTTAACCTAACCAAAATCTATGAAAAAAATTGCTTTACTCTTACACTACAAAGATGCAGCATAATTTCGTTAACCCGTTGAAACGGAACATAAAGAATGTTAAATATGCAGCGTTCAATAAATAACCGGCTAAATATCTCGGGAATCCTTTTCAGCTTTTTGAACCGCATCAGCGTTTATCAACAAAAGAAAAACCGCCAGGGTGGGGAACCGAGGCGGTTATCTTTAACCTAACCAAAATCTATGAAAAAAATTGCTTTACTCTTACCCTACAAAGATACAGTGCTATTTCGTTAACCCGTTGAAACGGAGTTTAAAGAATGTTAAATAAGCAATTCAGGATTCATAACGGGGTTTAATTAAAAGTTAAACCGATGGATTATACCTGCTTTTAGCCAGGTTCCCGGTTGCTCGATATTGCCAAAATCCCAATAGGTTCTGTTCAACAGATTGGAAGCTTCAAGATAAACATTGGTCCCTTTTCGGCTCCAGTTCAACCTGGCATCGACCAGCCAGAAAGGCTTATATTCAACCTCGTTGCCGTATCCACTTCCCTCCCACCGGGTAAATGTTCCGTTGCGATCCTGATAAGAGAACTGCCAGTTAATCGTCATATTTTTGATAACCGAATGGCCAAACCTGATATCTATTTTATGTTTAAGGTAATCGAGTACATATTTCGAAATCAATAAACCGGCATCGTTTTTTTGGTTCAGCCAGGCATACGAGACATCAAAATTTTGGATAAAAGTATGGCCCCCAAAAAGCCTGGAAGGGTTGGTATGAACGGCCAATTCGATTCCGTCAGTATTCAATTTGGTAATATTTTTTGCATACCAGACGGATTCGCCAGGTTCGCGCACCCAGTCAATCATATTGGTGCCCCAACGCCTGAACCAGGTAGCATGGGCTTCGAGCCAGCTGTTTTTATATTTAAGCCCTGTTTCGAAAGCTGTAGCTTCCTCCGGTTTTAACGACGAGTTGCCAATATTGGTAGCACTTTTGTAGTAGAGATCGGTAAATGTAGGCAGACGAAGCGACTTATTGGCCGATGCATAATAACGAAAACGCTCGGTAAACTGCCAACTGAGATCCAGACCAGGGTAAATATTCCAGTTGCGGCCCAGCGCCGAGTTCCAGTTGGCCATCAATCCACCTGAAAGCGTAAGTTTGTTCCAGTTTTTCGACTGTTCGAAAAATAGGCTGAAATTGGTTCGTGTGTCAGAAAAGGTAAACTGATGCCCCGATTCGCCAGGAACATCTATTGGTTTATCCATCGGTTTTCCCAACACATTACTCCAAATATTTTCACTTCGGAAATCGGCCCCGAAAGCCGTTTTTCCCCAGTTGGATGCAAACCAGGCATTCAGATTGGTAACGTAGGTATCAGTTAAATGATAATTGTGGGTTTTGTACCACGAAGCTGCATTCTCAAAACCTCTGAAAAGTTCAAATCGATCCTGGTTCCGTCGCCAATAGACGGCAGGTGTAAAACGGACCGGTTTCCCCGTTTCCATTTTAGCCGAAGCAAAATAGGTCCGGATTTGCTCGAACTGATTGGGATAAGCGGGGGTATAAAAACTATTGGCTCCAAAACCACGTTCAGAGTACCCCCCCTGTAGTTGAAATTTACCAGCATCTGACTCAATTTGTCCCTGATAAAAAGCATCGGAAACCTTAAAATCGGTGTTTCGGGTATAGCCATCAGAACTACGATGGTTTATACTGAGCATGTTGCTGATTTTACCGGTTACAAATGTTCCCGTAGCTGCAGCATCCCAGAAACCATATTGTCCGCCACTTAGCCGTACTTTCAGATTGGATTGCTCAGAAATATTTGTGATGATGTTGATGGCGCCGCTGAAGGCGTTGGTGCCGTAAACTCTCGAAGCGGGACCTTCGAGGAGTTCGATACGCTCGATGGCATCGAAACTAACCGGCAGGTTAAGGTTATGATGGCCGGTTTGCGGGTCGTTAATGTTAACCCCGTTTAATAGAACAAGAACCTGGTCGAAAGAACTTCCGCGGATGCTGATATCGGCCTGAACACCGTTGTTTCCGCGCTGCCGGATGTCAACACTCATGACATACTCCAGCAAATCCTGAATGCTTTGAACGGGCGCTTTTTGAATCTCATCCTTCCCGATTACTTTGACAATGCGGGCTACCTGCGAGAAGGCAACAGGCGCGCGCTGTGCACTAACCACCACCTCTTCGACCTCCAGCTCTTTTAAAGTGCTGAGCGTGTCGCGGAGTGTAATCATTTGGGGTTCGGCATTCGAAGGAAGGGCAAAAAGCAGATAAGGCACTGACAAAGAGCCAATTTTTACCGCCCTATGCAAACTTTGAAACACGGCATATCCATGTCGTTTCCATCTTCTGAACGTAACCAAACGATTGTGTGTGTACACTTTACTCGTTTTGTTCATAGATAAAAAAATTATTTAATAAATTAGCCACAAAGGTAGAGAATCATTTTGTTTTAATCTCATTTTTCTCATTTTTACAGTCTGCAACAATCAAACAGATTCAATTCCAAACTTATGAAAACAAACAGACGTAATTTTTTTAGGTTAGCCGGTGTAACAGGTGCCGGAATGCTTACTGGCAGTTTGTCCAGTTGTGCAACTCCTACCAATGGCAAACCATCGGCGTTGGCTACAATCGAAGAGGCTGCCAACAAGGCGCACAATCAACAATTCAACATGAGCGGTTACGCAGCTCCTAAAATCGATACTGTTCGGATTGGTTTTATTGGGCTTGGCATGCGCGGGCCCGGTGCAGTTGAGCGTATGGCTCATATCGAAGGAGTTGAAATTAAGGCGCTTTGCGACAAAAATATGGATAGGGTTACCGAGGCACAAAAAATTCTTGCGAACTATGGTCTACCCGAAGCAAAAGCATTTGGCGGCAACGAAGAGGCCTGGAAAGAGATGTGTAAAAGTGACGAAATTGATTTGGTATATATCTGTAGTCCGTGGCATCTGCATACCCCAATGGCTGTTTTTGCCATGGAAAACGGGAAACACGCTGCCACCGAAGTCCCTGCCGCAGTGACTATAGAAGAGGCATGGCAATTGGTAGAGACGTCGGAACGGACAAAAAAGCATTGTATGATGCTCGAAAACTGCTGTTACGACTTTTTTGAACTGCTTACCCTGAATATGGCTCGTCAAGGCTTTTTTGGCGAATTGGTACATGGTGAAGGTGCTTATATCCACGACCTTCGCAACCTTAACTTTGCCAAAGATGGCTACGCCGACATGTGGCGATTGAAAGAAAACCAGCATCGCAACGGAAATTTATATCCTACGCACGGATTGGGCCCAGTCTGTCAGGCTATGAATATTAATCGTGGCGACAAAATGGATTACTTAACCTCGATGGCTTCAAACGATTTTCAGATGGCAGAGATGGCCAGAGATTTGGCCCGGAATGATCAATTTTTCAACGAATTCGCGACTAACGGCTATCGCGGAAATATGAACACAACGCTCATCAGGACTGAGAAAGGAAAAACGATTATGGTGCAACACGATGTTACATCACCTCGCCCCTACTCTCGTATCCACCTGTTGAGCGGGACGCAGGGCGTAGCCAGCAAATGGCCTTCACCTGAAAGAATTGCTCAGGGACACGAGTGGTTTGACGATGCCAAAATGGCTGAACTTAAAGAAAAGTATACGCCTGAGATTGTTAAAAAAGTAGGCGAAATGGCTAAGAAAGTTGGTGGACACGGAGGCATGGACTTTATCATGGACTGGCGCCTGATTGACTGTCTGCGAAATGGGCTTCCGCTAGATCAGGATGTATATGATGCTGCGCTTTGGAGCTGCATTGCACCACTCAGCGAATGGTCGGTAGCCAACCGTTCGAACGCCATTACTGTTCCCGATTTTACTTGCGGTTCGTACAAAACAAACGATCCGGTTGATTTATCGCTTGCTACTGGCGGAAATACTCAGGTAAGAACAAAAGCTGAAGGTGTTGGCAACCAACTTAAGATCTGATTTTCAAATCAATAATAAAAAAAAAAGGCAACGGGTAGGTTGCCTTTTTTAATAGCTTAGAATTGAGCCGGCTAACGACATGCAAAAGTTTGATGCAGTAGCTGAAACCCTTTTTCATTCTCCTTTCTGTCTGTCATTCCGGTTTGATAGAAAACGATTATGGTTCTGCCTGAACAATTGAATGCCCAAATCGTACCGTCCAGCTTTTCATCTTTGACAATAGTCTCATAATTTACGACCCTGCCTTGAATTCCGGCAAAACCATCTTCCTCAATTGTCGTGAATTCTATTCCCGGATTTCGGTAGATATTGGCATTTTTCATCGTAGCCATTTGAGCCAACAATGCATTCGACGGTTCCTCTTCTTTGTTGAGCCAGGTTACAGTGAAAAGACCGGTTGCCCCTTTTCCTTTCCTTTCGAAAGAAACATAATGGCCAACATCCGGTATAGCCTCATCAGCAACTGTTTGCCAGGTCGTCAGGGTTGAAAAGGAGATACCTTCTTTCAGGTAATGATTCTCCTTTTTTTGACCATGAGCGGTAAAAATTGTTGTAATAATCAGCAGAAAATAAAATGCAACTTTTTCTTTCATCCTTGCTACGCTTTTGTAGTTTGATGCAGAAAAAGTTGCATTGGCTGCGTTGACATTCATCAATCGAAGAATTACTGGGCTTTGAAATGCGCTTCGTTGCCCTTAATGATGGTGCGATACCATGACTCTGGATACGCCGGATGTAACGGAGATGCAGGCAATTTACCACTTTCGTTGCGTTCAAACTGTCCGTCTTTTTCGCGCATTACATTTCCATCTTTATACTTGATAATGAGATATTGCCCAAGTTCCTTCCACTTTTTAACCGTTGATTCAACCTGATTCACAGAATAGTTGGTCAGTAGGGCGTAAGCAGCAGAAGTATCGCCTTTTTTCCAAAGCTCAACAGCTTGTCTGTCAGTTTCAGCAACACTTTTGTAGAACCCGTCTTCCAATTGCAATTGGACTTTCCTCAGGTCGGTAATCATATCGTTGTAGCGAAGATAACAGAAGTTTGTCACCAGATTGAATGTCCAAAATGCAGAGGTTTCGGACCATGTAAGCATATCGCCATTGCCAACTTTAAGAGAATTTGGAACTTCCTTTACACCGCAATAAACAGGCATATAGCAGGTTGAATAAGTATCATCGACACCAAACCAGAGAATTCCACCAATCGGATCGGGATAGTTGGCACGACACTGGGCCACAAACGAAAAACCAGTCTGCTGGGTCGAAATAGCCCTTTCATGAACGTACTCTGCCGAGTCGACTTTCCAGGTCATGGGTCTCCAGCGATAAGGCAACTGATGTGGTCCAGCTCCCAAATCTTTGGTCATATCGAGCGCCGTACCTTCGTAATGGTCGCGCATCATCTCTTTTACGTTGGCCAAAGTAAGTGGTGCATCTGGTTTGACCCACAACGGCATACGGTTAGTGGCGTAGCCATTGGCTCCGTAGGTAACCTGACCAAGAGCATAATTTTCGTATTGTCCCATTTGGCTGTTGATACGATTAAAACCTGACCATACTCGTGCATCACAAAAACGAGCCCCGCTAAAATCAACAGGCGCATACGTGTCGGAGAAACTAAAATCAGCGTTTTTTCCCTCGTACCATCCATTCTCAACGGCAAACGAGATCACATCAGATGAATAGAGACAGTTTGCCGGGTCGTTTAGCGGAAACTGCGTAATCCGGGCTTGGTTGGCATGTCCTGAAACATAACCATCAGGAATGCGCATCGCCACCCAAACAGCTCCTTTATGCCCCTCGCCTTTTCCAATCATCTCGAGAACCCATACTTCGTTCGGATCGGCGATAGAGAACGATTCACCGCTTGAATAGTAGCCATAATCTTTTACCAGACTGGTCATTACCTGGATGGCTTCGCGTGCATTTTTTGCGCGCTGAAGGGTAATATAAATCAAACTTCCATAATCAATCAATGCATCAGGTTGAGAAGCAAGTTCTTTGCGCCCCCCAAAAGTAGTTTCTCCAATAGCCAGCTGATGTTCGTTCATGTTACCGGTTACCTGATAAGTATGACGAATCTGCGGAATCTTGCCCAGATATTTACCGGTATCCCATTCGTATACATCAAGCATGGCACCTTCGGGGTAATCGGCTGCCGGCCAGAAATAGAGTTCGCCATAAAGCGTGTGCGAATCGGCTGCATAAGTTATCATGGTTGAACCATCAGCCGAAGCTCCTTTGGTAACCAAAAAATTGGTGCAAGCCATCGTTGGACTGACCTGCAACAACAAAATTAGCACTAAAACTGACAGAATTTTATGTATAAACATTTTTAGAAAATTTACAATTTCCACAAAAATAGAAAATTAGTTGTAGCGTATGATTTGATTTTAATGACATTTATCAGGTTTGAATCGGACCAATGTACCACTGATATTGTCGCAGCTGGCACCGGTAACACTCGATAATGCCGTTGGTTTCCCGTTGTAACAGAGCAAACCTAAAAAAGCAAAAATCAGTGCTTCCTTAAAATCGACAATAAGATCGTCAGGAACAATTAATTTACATTCAGCATACTTCGATATTTTCCTTAATAAAAAGCTATTTTTTGCACCGCCTCCGGTAACCAATACTTGCCGCTTTTCTCCTGAAAGAGTCATTCCAATCTGTGTCCCAATATGTTCATATAGCGTGGCTAATACATCATTCAGGCTGAGCGAATGAGATTCAATCAAAGGAAGCATCACGGTTTCAATCCATTCGCGTCCCAGCGATTTGGGGTGCGTTTGCTGATAATAATCTAGTTGATTAAGCTTATTCAAAAGCAAATCGTTTATCTGGCCTGCACTGCCCAAATTTCCATCAAGGTCAAATTGTAATCCTGCCTTTCGGGCATAGTAATTCAATACAATATTTACCGGCGAAATGTCCCATGCCAATCTTTTTCCTTCATTTTCGAAAGAGTTATTGGCAAAGCCGCCCAGGTTCAAACAATAATCG
>CAYOJD010000101.1:0-11216 GCA_964404205.1 uncultured Prolixibacteraceae bacterium | reverse complement strand
GCGACGGCGACGCAGAAACTGGCCAATGCCGAACAGCTGCTGGCTCAGTATATGGCTGAACAGGAGCGAATTGAAAAAGAGAAACGCTTGTTGGCCGATAAGCAAAACAGGTATCGTCTGGAGGTTGAAAAGGCAGATCAACAGTTTGATATAAAGAAGTATACAGAAGCAAAAACCAGCTATCAAAGTGCGCTGAATATTGACGAGAGCGCTACCTATCCGAAAGAACGCATTGCATTGATAGATAAATTGGTTGCAGAGGCCGAGGCTGCCAGACGATTGGCATCGGCTACTTCGGGATACGAGCAAAATATTAAATTAGGTGACGAAAATTTTGATAAATCGCAATGGTCTGTAGCCCGCTTTTATTACAGTCAGGCATTAAATGTTAAAACAGACGATAGCTATGCTTTGCAACGTGTGCAGGAGTGCGATAAGCGAACCAATGCTAATATCACGGCCGAAAAATTGAATGAGTTTAATTCAAGGGTCAAGAAGGGAGATGAAGCTTTTGACAATAAAAATTACAGTTCAGCCCGTTTCTATTATCGCAGCGCCCTTGAAATTATTTCGTGGGATGAATATCCGTTAAAGAAATTGAAAGAGGTTGACGATATGTTTGCGCAGAACCTTTCGGCGGCTGAACAGAAATTATTCGCTGAGAATGTGCAGAAAGCCGATGAAGCTTTCGAAAAGAAAGAATATCCGGTAGCCCGTTTCTATTACAATAAAGCCAACGAAATCAACCCGGATCAGTATGTTGGAGATAAGCTCAAAGAGATTGAGAATATTGTTTCGGGAAGAGAATCGACCCGTATTGACAGTGAATACAAAGATTTTATCAAAAAGGCCGATGAAGCTTTTGCACAGAAAAATTACTCGATTGCCCGCTACTATTATCAGCAGGCGCTCACATTAAAACCGGGCGAAAAATATCCGGCCGATCAATTGAACCAGATAAAATCGGTACAGTAAGCCATTGTATTATAGCAGAAAAGGGAGTTTGGAAGCTCCCTTTTTTATTTCTTGAAAATAAAGTAAACGGCCAGGACCAAGAAGATTAATCCAATAAAATGGTTGAAACGGAAACTGTCGTTTTTAAAAACAATCAGCGAAAAGAAAACAAAAACGGTAAGGGTGATAACTTCCTGAATAACTTTAAGCTGCAATAATGAGAATGGGCCGCCGTTGCCTTCGAAGCCAATTCGGTTGGCCGGAACCTGAAAACAGTATTCGAAAAATGCGATTCCCCAGCTTATCAAGACAACTGCCAGCAAACCAAGGTGTTCTAGCCATCTGATATCTTTAAATTTTAAGTGGCCATACCAGGCAAATGTCATAAAGGTATTGCTCAGAATCAATAATCCAATGGTATAAAAAGCCTTCATATCTGCATGTTTTCATTTGGAAGTCGCAAATATACAATATCCTTTTTGAAGGATTTCAATACGCTGATTTGATGTTATCCGTTTGATAATCTTAAAATAAGTATGGTCGATAAAATGCGGGTTTCCCCCTTTCCCATACAACAACCGTAATATGATCAATTGTTGCCGATTGGCTTTCGGATTGTAGGTCATGTCCGACTGCTCAGTCAGTTTCTACCCTTTAACGGAAGCTGAAGGGTAGACAAAAGCCTAATCATTTCTGTTTTTACTGTGTATATTGAATGTATTTTCCGTGTTTAAGAACACAGAAGATACACACAAGATACACACAAGATATATAATTCGTATTGTTTGAGTACGCTTTATGCAATATAGGCAAAGGGGGGGAGGGTGAATCGGGAGATGAAGGAAGGGCTGTTAAAAAACGTTTTGGTTATGGCTCATATCGAGCGGTTTCTTTATCTTTAACCAAATTCAAATCATCAATAAAATGCAAATACCAGAAAAATATCTTGAAGAAAACCGTGAGCGAATCCTGAACGATTTGTTTGGCCTGATAAGCATTCCATCGGTCAGTTCGCTGAAAGAAAACAAGCCTGAGATGTACAGGGCTGCCGAATATTGGAAAAAAATCCTGCTTCAGGCGGGTGCCGACAAGGCCGAAATTTTTGAAACGGAGGGCAACCCGGTAACCTATGCCGAGAAGATTATCGATCCGGAGAAACCGACCATTTTGGTCTATGCCCATATGGATGTTATGCCGGTCGACCCAATTGAGAAATGGAACACCAATCCCTTTGAGCCGGTTATCAAAGATGGCAAGATTTGGGCGCGAGGTGCCGATGACGATAAAGGCCAGTCTTTTATCCATACAGCAGCATTCGAGTGGATGGTCAAGAGTGGTAATTTGCCTTGTAACGTGAAGTTTATGATTGAAGGGGAGGAGGAGATAGGTTCACCCAATCTGGGCGCTTTCTGTGAAAAAAACAAAGAGATGCTGAAGGCCGATATTATTCTGGTCTCCGATACCGGAATGATTGCCCGCGATATTCCGTCGATAACGGTTGGCCTTCGCGGACTGGCTTACTGGCAGTTAGAGGTTACCGGCCCGAACCGCGATTTGCATTCAGGGATTTTTGGTGGTGCAGTAGCCAATCCGGCCAACGAACTTTGTAAGATGATTGCAAAGATGACTGACAGCGATAACCGCATAACCATTCCGGGTTTTTACGACGATGTTTTGGACGTATCGGCCAAAGAGCGCGAAATGTTGGCCCAAAACCCGTTTAACGAAAATGAATACAAGGCAGCATTAAATCTGAGAATGACCCAGGGTGAGAAGGGATTTACGACTCCCGAACGGACGGGTATCCGGCCAACTTTCGATGTTTGCGGGATTTGGGGTGGTTATACAGGTGAAGGGGCCAAGACCGTTTTGCCCTCGAAAGCCTATGCCAAAATTAGTTCGAGATTGGTACCCAATCAGGATCACCATAAGATAGCACAGCTTTTCAAGGAATATTACGGATCGATAGCCCCTGAGAGTGTAACGGTTGAAGTGACTTCGCTTCACGGAGGGCAGGGCTATGTATGCCCGATTGACCTTCCGGCTTATCAAGCTGCCGAGTTGGCATACGAGTCGGTTTTTGGCAGAAAGCCGGTGCCTGTCAGGAGTGGCGGCAGTATCCCGATTATTTCAACTTTCGAGCAAGTATTGGGGATTAAAAGCATTTTAATGGGGTTTGGACTTGAATCGGATGCCATTCATTCGCCCAACGAAAACTTCCCGATAGAGAACTTCTTCAATGGAGTCCGCACCGTCGTGAAATTCTATGATTATTTTACTCAAACGAAATAATTGTTTTTTTTGATTTTGTGACGGTGTAACTGTAAAATGATTTTAAACGGTGGCCCTGTTTGGTTTTTTCCTGACAGGGCCTGTTTTTTTAGGGGGTATATTAAAATATTTTGTTTTTAATAATTCTTGTCAAAATGTCATTGATATGATTGTTTGATTGGAATATTGTCAATAATTAACGAAATAATTAAAAATCGTTGTTATTCTGATTTTTGATGAAAAAAATAATGTTTTTGCTGTTTTTGTTGAATATTTTTGACTTTTAATGTTAATAAAATGTGAATTATCGATTTTTTATTAAAAATATAGAGGGTGGTGTTCAGAAATAAGTAATTTAGCTCTCGAAAATAAAAACAAATTTTTTACAGTAATTTATATCAATATGGCAAAAGTTAGATTCAAAGCGCTGGAAGTTCTGATGGACAGAAAGCCTGTACCGGTAACAAGAGAGGATGTTCTTACCTCCAATTTTTATGGAAAGATGGTATTCGACCGTCCGAAGATGAAGAAATATCTATCTAAAGAGGCTTACCGTGGCATTATCGATGCGATTGACAATGGAACCACCATTGATCGTAAAATTGCCGATCAGGTGGCTATTGGAATGAAGGCATGGGCTATCGAGAACGGTGCAACCCACTATACCCACTGGTTTCATCCGCTGACCGACGGAACGGCTGAGAAACATGACGCCTTTATTGATCATTCTGAACTGGGTGGGGTTGTTGAAGGCTTTTCAGGTAAATTGCTTGCCCAACAGGAACCTGATGCTTCATCATTCCCGAGCGGCGGTATCCGTAACACTTTCGAGGCTCGTGGTTACACGGCTTGGGATGTTTCATCACCAGCCTTTATTGTTGGAACCACACTCTGTATCCCTACCGTATTTATTTCATATACCGGCGAAGCACTCGACTATAAGGCACCTCTGTTGAAAGTTCTGAACGCTGTTGATAAGGCTGCAGTTGATGTTTGCCAATATTTCGATAAAAATGTAACCCACGTAACAGCCAATTTGGGCTGGGAACAGGAATATTTCTTAATTGATGAAGCGCTTTTCCTTGCCCGTCCTGACATTATGCTTACCGGCCGCACACTGATGGGCCACTCGTCAGCCAAAGATCAGCAGTTGGAAGATCACTATTTTGCTTCTATTCCCGAACGTGTGGCCATGTTTATGCAGGACCTCGAAAATGAAGCTTACAAATTGGGTATCCCGATTAAAACCCGTCACAACGAGGTTGCCCCTAATCAGTTCGAGGTAGCCCCAATTTTCGAAGAGGTGAATCTGGCTAACGATCACAATCAGATGATTATGGATCTGATGACCAAGATTGCCCGTCACCATGGTTTCCGCGCGTTGTTGCACGAAAAACCATTTGCAGGAATCAACGGTTCGGGTAAACACAATAACTGGTCGCTTTCGACCGATACAGGTGTTAACCTCTATTCTCCCGGCAAGAACCCAAAATCAAACTTACAGTTCCTGACCTTTATTGTCAATACCATTAAAGCGGTATACGATAATCAGGATCTGCTTCGTGCTTCGATTGTTTCGGCCAGCAACTCACACCGATTGGGTGCCAACGAAGCCCCACCGGCCATTATCTCAACCTTCCTTGGAACAGAAGTAGGCGGTATGCTCGATCACCTCGAAGAGATGGTAGGTGACCGTAAGATGACACCGGATGAAAAATCGGCATTGAAATTAAATATTGGCCGTATTCCGGAAATTTTGCTGGATAACACCGACCGTAACCGTACATCGCCGTTTGCCTTTACAGGTAACCGTTTCGAGTTCCGTGCCGTTGGTTCTTCGGCCAACTGTGCATCGGCAATGATTGCCCTGAACTCGGTAGTTGCCACACAATTGATTGTCTTCAAAAAAGACGTTGATGAGTTGATAGAAAAAGGGATAAAGAAAGATGAAGCTATCTTTCAGGTACTGAAACGTTATATTATCGAATGTAAACCAATTCGTTTCGATGGTAATGGTTACAGTCAGGAGTGGGCTGACGAGGCCGAACGTCGCGGATTGACCAATATCAAGAGCGTTCCTCAGGCACTCGATGCTTATCTGTTGGATAAATCGCGCAAAGTATTCGAAGGCCTGGGCATTTTCAATGAAAAAGAGCTCGAAGCAAGGGTTGAAGTTGAATTCGAAAAATATATCAAGAAGATTCAGATTGAAGCCCGTGTACTTGGCGATTTGGCTATTAACCATATCGTTCCCACAGCTATTGCTTATCAGACCACATTGATTGAAAATGTAAGAGGTTTAAAAGAGATCTTCTCGGAAGAAGAATTTAACGAACTGGCCGGTGCCCGCAAACAGCTTATCAAGGATGTTTCAATTCACATTTCATCGATTAAGTCGTTGACCAAAGAGATGATTGAGGCACGCAAGGTGGCCAACAAGATTGAACATGCACGCGACAAGGCATATCAGTACGAACAGACTGTACGTCCTTATTTTGATAAGATTCGTAAGCATATCGATAAACTGGAATTGATTATCGACGATGAACTGTGGCCGTTGCCCAAATACAGAGAATTGCTCTTTAGCCGCTAAGAATAGATTGGATACTTTTACTGGCAAAGCCGTTCCGGGGTTTCCGGGACGGCTTTTTTATTTGGGATTGAATAATGGAAAATAAAATTTGTTGCCGAATGAAGTGGCCAAGACTAATCCTACAGTTAAAAAGAGTGATTGCAGCGGGAGGTTAGGGCAGTTTAGAATAAGATACCACGACAGCTCGAGATTCAGCAGATAAGTCTTTACCCAAAATCACATACCAACCTGTAAACCCTGATTTTCTGCCGTGGTAATGGGTGCAATTTAGCTTTATTTATCATTTTGCCAAAATGTTTAAGATAAATGTAAGTCAATGTTCAATATATTTATAACCAGTGATTTGATTTTATATTACGACCAAGTAGTATTAATTTTTGAAAAAAGTAATAAACTTCTTGACTTGAATTGTAAATTAGTGGTAACTTGTATTGGATTTGAAGGAAATGATGCAGATTTATTCATTGATTTCCATTTCTCTTACGTTCTTTTTTCTTTTTCATGTAGCTTTAAAAACCCAAAATCACGTATATACCAATCTTAAATTTCTGAATCATGAAAAAGTTTCTTTTTGTTTTCGTTTTCGCAGCTCTTTGCGGAGTTGCAACTGCTCAGTATGCACCTGCTTTCTTTAACGATGCATATATTTCACAAGCCGGAGTTGACAATCTCGCATTGATCGACCAAGGGACTTCAGCTTTTTCTTCAGCATTTATTAATCAAAATGGTTGGAAAAATGAAGCCGCTATTGTCCAGGAAGGTGTAGGCAACCTTGCCGGTGGAACATTTTGGCCAATGTATTTCCATGTTAATTTCACGATGCCGGATGTTACTCTTGCCTGGCTCTGGATGCCAAAAGGAACCTATGTTACCCCCGATATTCACTTAGGACTAAGCGATCTTGACTTGGGTATCGAACAATTTGGTTCCAAAAACGATGCAGCTATTGAACAATATGGTGCATTCAATATGGCTGGCATCAAACAGTATGGTGACTGGAATTTTGCCAAGACCGTTCAAAATGGAATGTTTAATGTTTCTCTGAAAAAGAGTGAAGGTAAATTCAATTATCTGAATTCTGTACAAAATGGCTCATTGAATCTTGCCTATCAAAACGTCGATGGTTATTTGAACCATCTCGACATTAACCAGGGTGGAGTACTCAATACCGCTTTCCAATTTGTAACAGGTGGCATGAACGAAGCCACGATTAATCAATTGGGAATTGGCAACGATGCACTGCAAATGATTGGTGGCATGGGCAACTCAGGCACCATCGGTCAGATGGGCATGGGCAACGAAGCTGTTGAAGCCATTTATGGATGGGGGAATGATGCTGTTATTCTGCAGCTTGGCATCGGAAACGATGCGATGATCCTGCAAGGTGCAGCACTCGGCGGACAAAATTGACAGAGTTTATTGTTTTTTTAGTTAACTAACGAACAAAGTTCTTAAGATTTTGGGTTAAACTGCCTGCTAATTTTTGGCAGGCAGTTTAGAAATTACACCTATGAAAAATGATTCTTATATAGTTGCCGTCCTTTACTTCTTCTTCTTTTTCGCTGGTTTAGCTGCCAAAGAGATCAGGCCAGAGAACAAATATTTTAATGCAAATGACACAATCGCATTTTTACCTCACTGGAAAACCGGGGACAACCTGATAGTTAGAGCCAGACTCGAGGTTGAATTAAAGAATAGTGTTGGGCAATGGAGATGCAGGTGTGAAAGCGGTCAACGCTTCTTTGTCACCTCAAGGGCCAACGACGGATTTGTTGTTGACTGGTATGCTACCGGTTTTATGATTAACATGTTTATTGATTTGCCTGGCCCTTTATTCGAATGGGCAGATAAACTGCAAAAGAACGACACGCTCCAAATTCAGCTATTTGTCAATCATTTGGGTTTAGTTACAGCTATTTTGAATAAGGAACATGTAACGAATTACGCTATCTCAACTCTAAACCGGATGCTTAAGAGTTTCGACGTAAGCGATTTTAAGCCATACAATCGTGAAGATATTAAAAAAGAGCTTGTTAATACCCTTTCCAAAGCTGAAAACAACGATCAATTTCCATTTATTTATACCCGAAACCTCCAACTGCTTTTCATCCCGTACAACAGAAGTTTTGATTTAAAAGTGCCAAAAACGAATACCGTATACAAGGAACTGCCTTCATTGGGTTTCTCAGTTCCTGTGGAGATGCAGGTAAAGTTGACACAGTCCGATTTACAATCCTTTAAAATTGAGATTAACAATAAGGTACAGCCCTTTTCGCAATGGCGAATAAAACCCAGGGAATATAACAACATTGACTTTGCCTTTTCTGAGAAATCGGAGATTGAGTATGATGCAGCATTCAGTTGGTTGAAAAGTGCGGAATACGAGTATCTTTTCGAGAGAGAGAATATACTGGTTCGTCGTCATCTATATTTTAAACTGATCGACTAATAATTTGTTTGGCAATGTATTACAAATGTATGACATATTTAGTCCTGCCTATTTTGCTGATAACCCTTTGTGTTAGAGCCTTAGGCTTGAACCTACAGCCCGGGTTTGACCATACCCCCATTTTTTTAGCCCCTGATACCTTGCAAGATGAAAAGTTAATTGACGGTATGGCAAACCGGGTTTTGGATAAAAATGCCGAAGAAGAGATACAATTAAGTGGTTTTATTATAGATGATACAAAATCGAAGTTTGGCCGTGATTTCTACGAATTCTTTTACACGAACTGGAGTTTTCCATCCGGAATATCGCTGGTTGATATATTGATTAAGGAAAGCCCTCCGATGTTCTCAACCACTGTAATAACCATTCAGGTGGGCGAAACAGATATGTTGAGTTTTAAACTGAGCCCCAGGGTAGGGGCAATGGAAGAGTATGCCGATGCTGCAATTGCAGAGGTTCAGAACTATCTGATCCGGTTAGCTGAGATTGAACAATATGAGAATTTTAATTCAGCAGGAATAGAAACATTTTAATAAAATAATGGTCATGAAAAAGATGATTTTATTATTGATAATGGTTTTTTCTCTTGATGTATGGGCACAGGACTTTGTATATCAGCCAATTAATCCGGCATTTGGTGGTAATCCCAACAATTACAGTTGGTTGCTCAGTTCAGCTGATGCGCAGAAAGAGAACGATTCACAAAATGGAACATCTACCAGTTCACTTTTGGCAGAGTTAAATAGCCAGCAAGACCCGATGAAGACTTTTACCACCAATTTGAATAACAGGATATTGAATGAACTGACCAACCGAATTGTACAGGAACAGTTTGGTGAGTTTAGTCTGGAACAGGGAACTTATAAAGTTGGGAATTATCAAATTGTAATTAACGAAGGAGCCAAAGGAGTCGATATTCAAGTGCTCGATGTGAATACTGGTGCTGAGTCGACGATAACAATTCCATATTATTGATAAATATTCAAACCAATGAATAAATTACAATCGATATTGGGGTTTGCTCTTCTTTGTATTTTGTTCTCCTGTAATGCCTATTTCAATCAACCGCTTAAGGTTCGTGAGGCCAAGGTAGGAGAAACAACACCAAAGACAAAATTATTCAGGGATTTACCTTCGCCGGAAGCCCCGATTGTTGTTGCTGTATACAAATTTCGGGATCAAACCGGACAGTATAAGCTTACCGAATATGGTTCGTCATGGTCAACTGTCGTTACTCAGGGGGCAACCTCAATTTTAATAAAAGCCCTCGAAGAGTCAAACTGGTTTATTCCAATTGAACGCGAGAGTTTGTCTAATTTGTTGAATGAAAGGAAGATTGTTCGTTCAAGCAGGGCAAGCTCAGAACAGCAGGCAGGCGATAGTGGAGGTGATTTGCCACCGATGCTATTTGCCGGTATAATTCTGGAAGGCGGGATTATTTCGTATGATTATAATATTCTTACCGGAGGAATTGGAGCCCGGTATCTGGGTATCGGTGGTAATGTTGATTATCGCGAGGATCGGATTTCCATTTATTTGAGAGCGGTATCAACCAATAGCGGCAGGATATTGAAATCGATTTACACAACAAAATCAATTCTTTCCCAGCAAATCAACGGGAGTATATTTAAATATGTAAAGCCGACTTCGCTTTTCGAATTTGAGACAGGTTTTACCTACAACGAACCTACCGATATTGCAGTAAAAGAGGCAATTGAAAAGGCGGTTCAGGATTTAATAATTGAAGGGACTATGGATGGCATCTGGAAACTGAAGGAGCCAAACCGAATCCAGGATACAATATTTTCAAATTATATTGCAGAGAAAGAGGGTGTAATGCAGAGTAACTTCTGGGGTAACCCGGTTAAGGAGTTTCACCGAAACTGGGCACTTGGGTTGGCTGCTGATGCAATGGTGTTTAGGAGCGATTATGGGAATAACAATCTTACCTACGGGCTATCCAATAACGGGAAATATTTCTTCAAGAGCGGACTTTTTCTTTGTTACGATTTTGGTTATGGAGAACTTAAAGCCAGGCAATATTTCAAATCACAATTTCTGAATCTCGGTTTAAATGCCGGTTATATGTTTCTGCCTAAAAGAAGTTTCTCCCCATACTTTATGTTGGGAATTGGTTCAACGTTGAACAACAACACAACTCCATATTTGAAGGGGGCAGTTGGTTTTGAATTATTTCTGGGCGAGAGAAGTTCCTTTTTTGTGGAGGCCAGTTCCAATTATCTTGCAAACGACAGATATGATAATTTTGTGGGAGGTGAGTTCAATGATTATTTCTGGGGAGTTAAAATTGGGGTAAACTTCTATATGAATTTGACTCGCGCTGCAAAAAAATAGTGGGTTATGAAAATCATCTCATTGACAGTAATAATTGTTTTTGTTGCAAATGTATTTGGCTTTGCCCAGCAAGGTATTGCTCATCCCGAAGAGCATTTGATAATTGAGCAGCTCAACCAACGTACACAGATAATGATGAATGAATTGTCTGATGGGATTCCTGAATATTATATCTTTCAGTATGGTGTTGATAATCAGACGATTATTTTGCAGAAAACTCAAACAGCCGAATCTATTGCCGGTATAAACATAACACAATCGGGATATTTAAATTCAATTCATTATTTCGATTCAGGAGTCAATAATTATCTGAATTTGAGTCAGAACGGTCTTCTTAATTCGGCTGAACTAATTACGGACGACAGTTTTTCGCTCTTTAACATTGGCCAGTCGGGTAGTAAAAACCTCATTTTGGGGGTGTTGCAGGGCAATAATATGGCTCTGTACAATATTGAGCAGGACAATCAGTCAAACAGCCTATTGATAATTGACGACAAGTACAATAAAATCAATGGGTTAGAAGTTAAGATGACAGGGAATATGACTATGATAATCCGTAACGGCTTTTAATATTATTAGATAAAAATGATATTG